>DAOLLE010000155.1:0-7170 GCA_035331205.1 Burkholderiaceae bacterium | reverse complement strand
CCTCACCTACCGCATGACCGCGCGCAACTTCGGCCCCATCATGGCCAGCGCCGCCGCGCTCACCATCGCCAGCGTGCACGAGGTCGTGCCGCTGGGCGCCCTCGACCCCGAAGCGGTCGTCACCCCCGGGATCTTCGTGCAGCGCCTGGTCCAGGTGGCCCGCACCGGCGTGCACGGCGCCGTGCTGCCCGCCGCCGAAGCCGCCTGACCCGGAGACACCGCCATGACATCGGACATCGACCTGAAGCACCTGCCCCGCTGGAGCCGCGACCAGATCGCCCAGCGCGTCGCCCGCGACATCCCGCCCGGCGCGGTCGTCAACCTCGGCATCGGCGCGCCCACCGGCGTGGCCAACCACCTGCCGGCCGACCGCGAGATCATCCTGCACAGCGAGAACGGCGTGCTCGGCATGGGCCCCGCTCCCGCGCCGGAGCACGAAGACGACGACCTCATCAACGCCGGCAAGCAGGCCGTCACGCTGCTGCCCGGCGGCTGCTTCTTCCACCACGCCGACAGCTTCGCGATGATGCGCGGCGGCCACCTGGACGTCTGCGTGCTCGGCGCCTTCCAGGTCGCCGTCAATGGCGACCTGGCCAACTGGCACACCGGCGCGCCGGACGCCATCCCCGCCGTCGGCGGCGCGATGGACCTGGCCATCGGCGCCAAGCAGACCTGGGTGATGATGGACCTGCTCACCAAGACCGGCGAGAGCAAGCTCGTCGCCCAGTGCAGCTACCCCCTGACCGGCCTGGCCTGCGTCAAGCGCGTCTACACCGACCTGGCGGTGTTCGAGCTGACGCCCGAGGGGGCGCTGCTGCGCGAGTGCGCCGACGGCCTGGATCGGGCGGTGTTGGAGCGCTTGACGGGCCTGAGCCTGCGTGCAGGCTGAAGCGCGGATCGAGCCGACCTTGGGGATGCCCTCCTCGCACAGGCGCCCGCGCAGGTCGAGATCGCGGTGGGCGCTGCCGATGGGCGGGTTCATGTTTCGCAGGTCGCCGAGGCGGGTGGGGTGCTGGCGGCGCTGCGGCGCGGGGCCTTCGAATTGGGCGATGATGTTGATCCGGGCCAAGCGCCCGCAAGGCCGCAGGCCCGATCATGCCGGCGGGTTGGCGGCACCGCCGACCCGATCCAATTGGGTACTGAACCAGGGAGGCGATCGATGATTCAGCGCAGAACCTTGCTTGTCGCCGCGCCAACGGCGCTGCTGGGCTGTTCCACCCTGTCCAGTGGCGTCGATGGCGCGGCGTTGGGGCCGAACCAGGGCGTTCTGGCGCTGCGCCTCGGCGCCAACCGCTCGGGCATGTTGAGCTTCATGCCCTTCGGCGAAACCTCGGTCGGTGACCGCCTCGTCGAGAACATGCTCGGCCCCAAGGAGCGCCTGTTCTTCAAGGAAGGCGAGGATCGCTACTATGTCCTTCCGGTGGATGCCGGGAGCTACCGCTGGAGCCGGATCGATTCGGGCAATCAATATGCCGTGCTCAGAAACTCGACCTATCTGCGCGTCGCGGCCGGCAAGATCACCTATGTCGGCCATGTGCGGATCTCGGTGCTCGGCGGCAAGTTCATGGTGCGCGTCACCGACAGGGAAGAGGAAATGCGCGAGCACCTGGAAGCGAATTTTCCAAATTACTCGAAGTCAATGGATTTCCAGAAATCCCTGGCGGAAATCATTCTTTGATCGCGGCTCCGGTGCTGACGAGGACCCGGCACGACATGACACTCGAATCCCAGACCATCGCCTTGTGCGCCCTGCTGATCACGGGCACCGCTTCGGCGCAAGTGCCGCAGCCGGCTGGGGCCGCTCACAACTGTGCGGCGCATGCCCTGACCCAGGCGGGCAGGCTGCTGGAATTCCACATCGGCCCGGATGAGGTCAAAGACTCGACCTTCAAGCTCGCGATCGACCCGGGGGTGCGGCTGCTCAAACCGCTGCGCAATCCGGCCCATGCGAAGCAATCCTTCGACGTGTTGGAGGTCTGGGGGGCGAGGTACAAGGCGCGGTGGCGCATGCGCTTTCTCTACGCGCAGCTGCCCGGAGATTGCATCTTGATGGGGCAGGAAATCATCGAGCACAGCGCGCTGTAGCGGCTCAGGGCATTCGGGTGGCACGCTCCACGTCGAAGCTCGGCCGCGGCGATGTCGGCCGACAGGAGGCCCGCTGGACATGGTGGATGACCCGGTGACGAGCTCAGGCCCTGCAGAGCCTGGGGCAGCTGGCGCGGGCGGGCCGGGCTCCGGGGACGCGGTGCGCGCCGTCGTCCGTGCGCTGCGCCTGCTGCGGCTGATGAACGAGCGGCCGGTGTGGACGCTGCAGGCCTTGCACCAGGCCAGCGGGCTGCCCAAGGCGACCCTGTCGCGCCTGCTCGCCACGCTGCGGCAGGAGGGCTATGTCGCCGCGGAGGCCAGTCCCGGGCTGTACCGGCTGGCCGGCAAGGTGCGCGAACTGGACGGCGGCTACACCGAGGGCATCCGGCTGGTCGACGCAGGGCGGTCGATCCTGTTGAAGGTCACCCGGCAGATCAAATGGCCGCTGGCGCTGGCGACGCTGGACGTCGACGCGATGGTGGTGCGCTTCTCGTCGATGCCCTACAGCCCGCTGGCGGTGCACACCACCACGCTGGGGCATCGGCTGGGGTTGGTGGAGTCGGCGCTGGGGCGGGCCTTTCTGGCCTTTTGCTCCGAGACCGAGCGGCAGGCGCTGCTGGGCAACCTCTGCGCGCACGGCATCGGCGCGCCGGGCGCCGAGAGCCCGGACCTGCGGGTCTGGCCGCGAGACTGGGTGGAGCACGACTTGGCGCAGGTGCGCGCCGCCGGCTGCGCCGTGCGCTAGCCCAGCGCCGAGCGCGGCAGCGCGACGCTGGCGCTGCCGGTCTGCGTCGGCGCAGAGGCGGTGGCGGCCCTGTCGATGACCACCTTCGGCCGCTCGATGACCGCTGCGGTGGTGGAGCGGCACCGGCCGATCCTGGCCGAGACGGCCGAGGCGATTGCCGTGGCGTTCGGCGCGCAAGCGGGCTGAATCGGCCGGCCTCTGCCGATTCGGGTGAACTCGCCGGCGGCACGTTCCGCCAGCCGGAATCCCTCGCCGCGGCGCTGGTGCCCACGGGGGACCAGTCCGACACTGGGCCGTGCCCCTTAAACGCCCCAGCGATGACGCCTTTCACCGCCCTGCAGCTCCCGCTCGACCGCCGCACGGTCGCCACCTTCGTCAAGACCGACAGCCCGCAGGTGGTCGAGGTGCTGGGCCTGTGCGGCCTGGACTACGTGGTGCTCGACGCCGAGCACGCGCCCTTCGACCGCCAGACGATGGACCGCATGGTCTTCGCCGCCCGGGCGGTCGGCCTGCCCATGCTGGTGCGTGTGCCCGACCACCGCGACGCGACGATCCTGTCGGTGCTGGACCTGGGCGCGCACGGCCTGGTCGTGCCGCACGTGGATTCGCCCGCCGATGCGGCCAACGTGGTCGCTGCCGCGCGTTTCATCGGTGGGCGGCGCGGCCTGTCGCTGTCGGCGCGCTTCGGCGGCTACGGCACGCGCTCGCGCGCCGAGGCGGTGGCCGAGGCCGACCGCGCGCTGATCGTCTGCCAGATCGAGAGCGCCGCCGCCGTCGAAGCGGTGGCCGAGATCGCCGCGGTGCCGGGCGTCGGCGGCCTGCTGATCGGCCGGGCCGACCTGGCGATGTCGATGGGCGTGGATGGTCCGCGCCACCCGCAGGTGCTGGCCGTGGTGGATCGGGTGCTCGCGGTGGCCCGGGCCCGGGTCCTGCCGGTGGTGATGGCGGTGGGCGCCGATGCCGAGGTGGCCGAGTTCGCCGCCCGCGGGGCGCAGTCCTTCATCGTCGGCTCGGACCAGTCGCTGCTGCGCCAGGCCGCGGGCCGACTGCCGGGGCTGCTGCCGGCCTGATGCCTGCCTCCTCTTACCTGTATCCATCCTTCATTACGCCATGACCGCTCCTGCCCGCAACGTGTCCGTCGCCGACCACTCGGTCGAGCCGCCCAGCCTGCGCGAGGCCGATGGCGCCCCGACCTGGGTCACGCGCGCCAGCCACCTGGTGACCGCCATCACCCAGGCTGCCGCCGGCACCCGGCTGGTGGTCGAGGCCAATCCGGACGAGTCGATGGTGCTGCTGCCCGACTGCGGTGCGCGCGTCACCACCGCCGCCGGCCGCCGCGAGGTGCCGGCCAACCGCCTGCTGATCCTGCCGCCGGGCGACAGCATGCTCGAGCTGCTGGGGCCCGGCTGGGTGCTGCGCGCCTTCACGACGCGCCAGCAGGCCCTGACCGCGCGGGCGGTGAACGCGGCGGACTTTGCCGAGCCGTACGGCGACGTCGCCCCGCTGCAGGATTGGCCCGCGCCGGCCGGCGGCTGGGCGCTGCGCGTCTACGACCTGGACGCCGCGCTGGCCGAGGGCGAGAAGACGCGGGTCTTCCGCTCGTCCAACCTGATGATCAACATCCTGCGCGAGCGGCAGGTGGCGCGCGACGTGCGGGCGCTGTCGCCGCACTCGCACACGGACTTCGAGCAGGCCTCGGTGACGCTGCGCGGCGTGCACCTGCACCACCTGCGCTGGCCCTGGACGCCCGACATGACCAACTGGCGCGAGGACGTCGCGCTGCAGGTGGGTGCACCGTCGGTGACGGTGATCCCGCCGAAGGTGGTGCACACCACGCGCAACCTTGGCGACGGCCCGGCGTTGCTGATCGACCTCTTCGCCCCGCCCCGGCTGGACTTCGCGCTGCGCGCGGGCATGGTGCGCAACGCCGACGAGTACCCGCTGCCGGGGAGTGCGGCATGAGCCTGAATCTGGACGAAAGGTTGAAGCGTGCGCTGATCCGCAGCGAGATCGAGGCGCTGAACGCCGAGTTCGCCTTCCTGATCGACCACGATCGGTCGGACGAGGTGCCCGAGCTCTTCACCGAGGACGGCAGCTACGGCCGCGAGGGGGGAGGGCGCAGCACGGGCCGCGACGCCCTGCGCACGGTCTACGCGATGCGCGCCGCCCGCGGCCTGCGCACCGCGCGGCACCTGTTCACCAACCTGCGGCTGGAATTCATCAGCGAACGGGAGGTGCATGGCCACACCATCCTGCTGCTGTTCGCGGAAGACGGCCCGCCGCCGCACCCGGCCGAAGCCAACCTGGTGTCCGACTACCGGGACGTTTACCGCCTGGGCGACGACGGCCGCTGGCGCTACGCCTCGCGCACCGTCACCCACCAGTTCAAGCACCCGGGCAACAAACCCATCGTGCTGCCGCTGGGCAGTGCCTGAGGCACCGGCAGCGGATCGGATCGAACAACACCAACACCCGGAGACCCAGAATGTCTGCAACCCAGCCCGCACCGACGATGTTCGGCTGCGTCTCGCACTCGCCGCTGATCGCCATCCGCCCGAAGGCCCCCCCGCAGGAGCCGGAGATCCTGGCCCACTGCGAGGCCTTCCGTGCCCAGGTGGAGGCCTTTCGGCCCGAGCGCATCCTCTTTTTCACCAACAACCACTTCGCCGGCTTCCACTACGCCAACATGCCGGCCTACTGCGTGGGCACACGTGCCTTTGCGGTGGCCGACCTGGGCGGTGCGGCCGGGGAGATCCCGGTGCCGTCGGAGGACTCGATCGCGCTGATCGAGCACCTGCGGGCCGAGGGCTTCGACCCCGGCATCTCCTACAAAATGAGTGTGGACCATGCGGTGTCGCAGCCGCTGACGCGGCTGATCGGCGCGATCGACCGCTATCCGCTGATCCCGCTGTTCATCAGCGTGTTCACGCCGCCGCTGATGCGCTTCCAGCGCAGCCGGCTGATCGGCGAGGCGGTGGGCCGCTGGATCGCCGCCGGCGCCGCAGCCGGCAAGCGCACGCTGATCATGGGCTCGGGCGGCATCTCGCACCACCCGGTGCGCTACTTCCCGCTGATGGGCACCGCCGAGCCGCGCGTGCACGGCTACCAGCTGGAGGGGGCACGCGGCGGCACGATGACCGATGACGAGTGGTTCACCCGCTTCGCCGACATGCACATCGAGGGCGCCGAGATGGTGCTCGACGGCCGGCGCACCGCCAAGGACATGCGCTTCAACGAGGCCTTTGACACCGATTTCCTGGTTCGCCTCTGCGCCGGCAACCTTGCCAGCATGGACGACTGGGACCCGGCCGCGCTGATCGAGCAGGCCGGTGTGGGCGCCCTGGAGCTGCACCTGTGGATCGCCGCGATGGCGGCGTACCGCACGGTGGCGGCCAGCGCGGGCCCGGCGGGTCTGGCGACGGCCGAGGCCTCCCTGGTGCGCTACTACGCCCCCACGCCGGAGTACGGCACCGCGTACGGCATGGTGTATGGCCTGATGCCCTGAGGCGCCAAAACGGGCAAGCTGCGGGGCAGGGCGTCTGATGGTCGGTTTGTCCGACTGTCCGATGGGTTCCTTGGCCCTGAAACCCGGCTCGGCCTGCCGATTTCCCTGTCCCGATCTGACCACCGAACGAGGAAACACGACATGACGACGAACACCTGGAACCGCCGCTCCACCGCCCTGGCCCTGCTGGCCACCCTGGGGGTGGCCGCCACGGGCGGCGCCGCCGCGCAGGAGTACCCCAGCAAGCCGCTGAAGATCATCGCGCCGTTCCCCGCCGGCACGGGGCCGGACGCCAACACCCGCGAGATCGCCGCGGAGCTGGCCAAGGTGCTGGGCCAGGCGGTGGTGGTGGAGAACAAGCCGGGCGCGTCGACCACCATCGGCATGGCCGCCGGCGCCGCTGCCGCACCGGACGGCTACACGCTGGTGATGGGCTCGACCACCTCGATGTCGGTCGTGCCGCACCTGTACAACAAGGTGCCCTACCGCCACGACAAGGACTTCGTGCCCATCAGCATCGTCGGGCTGCTCAACACCGCCTTGACGGCCAACGCCAGCGTCAAGGAAAACAACGCGAAGGAGCTGATCGCCCGCCTGAAGGCAGACCCCAACGCGGTGGTGGCCGGCACGCAGGGCGTGGGCAGCTACTCGCACCTGGCGGGCGAGTGGTTCGCCGCGGGCGCGGGCGTGAAGCTGCGCTTCATCCCCTACGCGACCACCAGCCCCTACACCGATCTGGTCGGCGGTCAGGTGCAGCTGATCTTCGACGCGCTGCCCGCGGCCATCGGCAACGTGCGCGCCGGCAAGCTCAAGATCCTGGCGCTGACCGGCAAGG
>DAOLLE010000154.1:0-7176 GCA_035331205.1 Burkholderiaceae bacterium | reverse complement strand
GCTTCAGGCCGAGGGTGTGCAGCAGCTGCTGGAAGCGCTCGCGGTCCTCGGCGATGTCGATGCTGTCCGGCGTCGTGCCGATGATGGGCACGCCGTTGCGCTCCAGGTCCAGCGCCAGCTTCAGCGGGGTCTGGCCGCCGTACTGCACGATCACCCCCAGCGGCTTCTCCTTGGCGACGATCTCCAGCACGTCCTCCAGCGTCACCGGCTCGAAGTAGAGGCGGTCGCTGGTGTCGTAGTCGGTGGAGACGGTCTCCGGGTTGCAGTTGACCATGATGGTCTCGTAGCCGTCCTCGCGCATCGCCAGCGCCGCATGGACGCAGCAGTAGTCGAACTCGATGCCCTGGCCGATGCGGTTCGGGCCACCGCCCAGCACCATGATTTTCTTCCGGTCCGACGGCGCGGCCTCGCACTCGCCGTCCTCGCCTTCGTAGCAGGAGTACAGGTAGGCGGTCTGGGTGGCGAACTCCGCCGCGCAGGTGTCCACCCGCTTGTAGACCGGGCGCACGCCCAGCGCGTGGCGCAGCGCGCGCACGGCGTGCTGGTCGGTGCCCAGCAGTTTGGCGAGGCGGCGGTCGGAGAAGCCCTTCTTCTTCAGGAAGCGCAGCTCCTGCGCGGTCAGGCCGTCGAGCTGGCGGCCCTTGAGCGACTGCTCCACCTGGATCAGCTGCTCGATCTGCGCCAGGAACCACGGGTCGATCGCGGTTTCCTCGAAGATCTCGTCCAGCGTCATGCCGATGCGGAAGGCGTCGCCGACGAAGAGGATGCGCTCCGGCCCCGGCTCGCCGATCTCCTCGACGATCTCCTCGCGGTCGGTCGAACGCTCGGTCAGGCCGTCGATGCCGGTCTCCAGGCCGCGCAGCGCCTTCTGGAAGGACTCCTGGAAGGTGCGGCCCATGGCCATCACCTCGCCCACCGACTTCATCTGCGTGGTCAGGTGCGGGTCGGCCGCGGGGAACTTCTCGAAGGCGAAGCGAGGGATCTTGGTGACGACGTAGTCGATCGAGGGCTCGAAGGACGCCGGGGTCGCGCCGCCGGTGATGTCGTTCTTCAGCTCGTCGAGCGTGTAGCCCACCGCCAGCTTGGCGGCGATCTTGGCGATCGGGAAGCCCGTGGCCTTGGAGGCCAGCGCGGAGGAGCGCGACACGCGCGGGTTCATCTCGATGACGACCATGCGCCCGTCGCGCGGGTTGATCGAGAACTGCACGTTCGAGCCGCCGGTGTCCACGCCGATCTCGCGCAGGATGGCGATCGAGGCGTTGCGCAGCAGCTGGTACTCGCGGTCGGTCAGGGTCTGGGCCGGCGCCACGGTGATCGAGTCACCGGTGTGGATGCCCATCGGGTCGAGGTTCTCGATCGAGCAGACGATGATGCAGTTGTCCGCCCGGTCGCGGACCACCTCCATCTCGTACTCCTTCCAGCCGATCAGCGACTCCTCGATCAGCAGCTCGTTGGTCGGGGAGAGGTCGATGCCGCGCTTGCAGATCTCCTCGAACTCCTCCGGGTTGTAGGCGATGCCGCCGCCGGTGCCGCCGAGCGTGAAGCTGGGGCGGATCACCATCGGGAAACCCGAGCCACCGATCTCGGCCTGGATGCTCTTCTGCACCGCCCAGGCTTCTTCCATCGAGTGCGCGATGCCCGACTTGGCCGAGCCCAGGCCGATCTTGGTCATCGCGTCCTTGAACTTCAGGCGGTCCTCGGCCTTCTCGATGGCGTGCTCGTTGGCGCCGATCATCTCGACGCCGTACTTCGCCAGCACGCCGTGCTTGTGCAGGTCCAGCGCGCAGTTCAGCGCGGTCTGGCCGCCCATGGTGGGCAGCACCGCATCCGGGCGCTCCTTGGCGATGATTTTCTCGACCACCTGCCAGGTGATGGGCTCGATGTAGGTGACGTCGGCCGTGGCCGGGTCCGTCATGATCGTGGCGGGGTTCGAGTTGACCAGGATGACCTTGTAGCCTTCCTCGCGCAGGGCCTTGCAGGCCTGGGCGCCGGAATAGTCGAACTCGCAAGCCTGGCCGATGATGATCGGGCCGGCGCCGATGATGAGGATGCTTTTCAGGTCGGAACGCTTGGGCATGGTCTTGTCTTTATCTGAATCGGGCAGGCATCAGCCGAGGCTGGCCGTGGCGAGCTTGGCGCCAAAGCCGAGGAACAGGGCGCCAACGCCCGTGGTGGCCGCACTCGCGGTGCGGCGCCGTGCAACGAAGGCGGCGGCCAGGCGGGCGCCGGCGACGATCAACACGGAAAGGTAGACCATCGAGCAAATCTGCGCGATGGCCCCCAGGGCCAGGAAGGTCAGGCCCGGCCAGGCATAGGCCGGATCGACGAACTGGATGAAGAAGGACACGTAGAACAGGATGGCCTTCGGGTTGAGCAGGCTGATCGTCAGCGCCTTGCGGAAGGGCTGCGCGAGGTCCGCGGCGGCGTCGGCGGCCGCAGGAGGCAGCTCATCGCGCCAGCGCTGCCAGGCGTTGCGCAGCAGGCCCAGCCCGACCCAGGTCAGGTAGCCCGCGCCCACCACCTTGATGACGATGAACAGTGCCGGCACCGCCCGCAGCAGCGAGGCCGCCCCCAGCGCGGTCAGCAGCATCAGCAGCGCATCGCCGACGAACACACCCGCCGCACCGGCGTAGCCGGCGCGCACGCCGCGGCGCGCCGCCACCGAGAGCACGAACATCGAGTTCGGCCCCGGCAGCAGCACGATCGCGATCGTGCCGAGCAGGTAGGTGCCAACGTCGGTGATGCCGAACATGCTGCCCCGCCTCCCGTAGTCAGGCCTTGGCCTGGGCCATCAGGTCGGTGAAGCGGTCGAAGAGGTAGGCGATGTCGTGCGGGCCGGGCGACGCCTCCGGGTGACCCTGGAAGCAGAAGGCCGGCTTGTCGGTGCGCGCCAGGCCCTGCAGCGTGCCGTCGAAGAGGCTGACGTGCGTCGCGCGCAGGTTGGCGGGCAGCGTGGCGGCGTCCACCGCGAAACCGTGGTTCTGGCTGGTGATCGACACGCGGCCGTCGTCCAGGTCCTTCACCGGGTGGTTGGCGCCATGGTGGCCGAACTTCATCTTGAAGGTCTTGGCGCCGGAGGCCAGCGCCATGATCTGGTGACCCAGGCAGATCCCGAAGGTCGGGATGCCGGTCTCGATCAGTTCCTTGGCCGCGGTGATGGCGTAATCGCAGGGCTCCGGGTCGCCGGGGCCGTTCGACAGGAAGATGCCGTCCGGATTGTGCGCCAGCACCTCGGCCGCCGGCGTCTTGGCCGGCACCACCGTCACCTTGCAACCGCGCTCGGCCAGCATGCGCAGGATGTTGCGCTTGACGCCGAAGTCATAGGCGACCACGTGGAAGGCCGGCTCGGTCACCTGGCCGAAACCGGGCTGACCGTCCGCGCCCGCGAGCTTCCACTCGGTCTCGGTCCAGACCTCGGGTTCGCTGCGCGTGACCACCTGGGCCAGGTCGAGGCCTGCCATGCTGGGCGCCGAGCGCGCCAGCGCCACGGCCTCGTCCTTCATCGCCTGGGTCAGGACGGTGCCGACCGGGAAGGCGACGATCGCGCCGTTCTGGGCTCCGCCCGTGCGCAGGATGCGGGTCAGGCGGCGCGTATCCAGGTCGGCGATCGCCACCGTGCCTTCCGAAACCAGGTACTCAGACAGCGTCTGACCCTGGCGGAAGTTGGACGAGCGAACCGGCAGGTCCTTGATGATCAGGCCAGCGGCATGGACCTTCGAGGCTTCGGTGTCCTGCACGTTGACGCCGTAGTTGCCGATGTGCGGATACGTCAGCGTGACGATCTGCCGGCAGTAGCTCGGGTCGGTGAGGATTTCCTGGTAGCCGGTGAGCGCGGTGTTGAACACCACTTCGCCGACGGTGCGACCGGCAGCGCCGATCGAAGTGCCTTGAAAGACCGTGCCGTCTGCGAGTGCGAGAAGAGCGGGAGGCAGGACGGGCAGCACGGGAACTCCGGATTTGAGCGCACCCGGCCTGCATGCCGATCGGCGGTCGGAACCGAGAGGTCGCGACTGTCCGTCAGATCGAGTCCGTGGAGGATTCGAGGGCAGATTCGCTAGGCGGGCGCTGTGGATGGGTAAACCTGCCAAGTATAACCGACGACTCTGACACACCGCGGGTTTCCCCCTGGGACAACCCCATGGCCCGCCCAGGGTCCGACCTCAGGCGCCAGGCCGTCGCCGGGAACTAGAATCCGCGCCACCGGATCTGATCCGGTACGTTCAACCCCCTGCCAAGCAAGGAGTTTCACTCATGAATGACAGCGTGCAGTCCTTCCCCGGCCTGACCGGATCAGGCGCGCTGACCGCGCAGCGCAACCGGGTGCTGCGCAACACCTACTGGCTGCTGGCCCTGTCTTTGGTGCCCACCGTGCTCGGCGCCTGGATCGGCGTGGCCACCGGCATCACCGCATGGATGGGCAACGGCCTGTCGCTGATCCTTTTCATTGGCGGCGCCTTCGGCCTCATGTTCGCCATCGAGAAGACCAAGGACTCCGCCGCCGGCGTCGGCGTGCTGCTGGCCTTCACCTTCTTCATGGGACTGATGCTGTCGCGCCTGCTGGCTGTGGTGCTGGGCTTCAAGAACGGCGGCAGCCTGATCATGATGGCCTTCGGCGGCACGGCGGGCGTCTTCTTCGCCGTCGCTTCGCTGGCCACGGTGATCAAGCGCGACCTGACCGGCATGGGCAAGTTCCTGTTCGTCGGCGCGATCGTGCTGCTGGTGGCCGGCATCATCAACGTCTTCGTACAGTCCAGCGCGATGATGATGACCCTGTCGGTGATCGCCATCGGCCTGTTCTCCGCCTTCATGCTCTACGACATCAAGCGCGTGATCGACGGCGGCGAGACCAACTACATCACCGCGACGCTGGCGATCTACCTGGACCTGTACAACATCTTCCAGAACCTGCTGGCCCTGCTGGGCATCGTCGGCGGCGAGCGCGACTGACGCACGCACGACCACCGAATGACCAAGGGGCCCAGCGGGCCCCTTTTCATTTTCGACACCGACCCGACGCCCGTCAGTATTCGCTTCCGCCGAAGCTACCCGGCGCCAGGTTCTCGAACTTGGTGTGCGCCCGCAGGAAGGCCAGCTTCACGGTGCCCACCGGGCCGTTGCGCTGCTTGCCGATGATGATCTCGGCCACGCCCGGCTCCTTCGAGTCCTTGTTGTAGTACTCGTCGCGGTAGATGAACATGATCACGTCGGCGTCCTGCTCGATGGCGCCGGACTCGCGAAGGTCGCTCATCATCGGGCGCTTGTCGTTGCGCGTCTCCACCGAGCGGTTCAGCTGCGACAGCGCGATCACCGGGCACTGCAGCTCCTTGGCCAGCGCCTTCAGGCCCCGCGAGATCTCCGAGATCTCGGTCGCGCGGTTCTCACCACTGGAACTGGCCGAGCCGCTCATCAGCTGCAGGTAGTCGATGATGATCAGGCCCAGGCGCCCGCACTGGCGCGCCAGCCGGCGCGCGCGCGCGCGCAACTCGGCCGGATTCAGCGCCGGCGTCTCATCGATGAACAGGCTGACGTTGCGCAGCTTGTCCACCGCCTCGGACAGGCGCCCCCACTCGTCGTCGCGCAGCGCGCCGGTGCGCAGGTGCTGCTGATCGATGCGCCCCAGCGAGCCCACCATCCGCAGCGCGAGCTGGGACGCCCCCATTTCCATCGAGAAGACCACCACCGGTAGCCCTTCGTTGACCGCGACGTGCTCCCCGATGTTCAGCGCGAAGGCAGTCTTGCCCATCGAGGGCCGCGCCGCCAGGATGATCAGATCCCCGCCTTGCAGTCCAGCGGTCATCCGGTCCATGTCGTAGAAACCGGTGGGCACGCCGGTGACGTCACCCGCGCCGTTCTCGGCCAGCTCCTGGACGCGGTCGATCAGCTCGACCACGAGCGAATCCATCGAGTGGAAGCCCTGGCGATTGCGCGAGCCCTCCTCCCCGATCTTGAAGATCTTGCCCTCGGCCTCGTCGAGGATCTCGCTGGCCGGCCGCCCCTGCGGGTTGAAGGCGTTGGTGGCGATCTCATCGCTCACCGCCACCAGCTTGCGCAGCACCGCGCGCTCACGCACGATTTCGGCGTAACGTCGCAGGTTGGCCGCGCTGGGCACGCTCTGCGCCAGCGCGTTCAGATAGGCCAACCCGCCCACCTCCTCGGCCTTGCCGAGGCTTTGCAGCTGCTCGTAGACGGTGATCACGTCGGCCGGCTTGTTCGCACCGATCAGCGTCATCACCGCCGAATAGATCAGCTTGTGTTCGTAGCGGTAGAAGTCGCTGTCGGTGAGCAGGTCACCGGCACGGTCGACCGCGCTGTTGTCGAGCAGCAAGCCGCCAAGCACGCTCTGCTCGGCCTCCACCGAATGCGGCGGGATGCGCAGCCGCGCCACCTCGTCGTCCCCGCGGGCGGGAACGGGCGAACTTCCGGAGAACAGGGCAGACATGGGCAGGATGATAGGACCAGGCTCGACCGATCGCTGTGGACAAGGCGGGGGAAATCGACGGGACAACAGCGCCCTGAAAAAGCACAAGGCCGGCAAAGCCGGCCTTGTTGCTGCGAGAGGGCGACAGGACGTCGCCGCGCCGATCAGTCGACCTGAGCGACGACCGCGACCTTGACGTTGACCACCACGTCGGTGTGCAGCGCCACGGCGACTTCGTACTCGCCGACGGCCTTCAGCGGGCCATTGGGCAGACGAACCTGGGCCTTCACCACGTCGACGCTCAGGGCCTTCAGGCCTTCGGCGATGTCGGCGTTGGTGACGGAGCCGAACAGGCGGCCGTCCACCCCGGCCTTCTGGGCGACGGTGACGGTCTTGCCTTCGAGCTTCTCGCCCTGGGCCTGCGCCGCGGCGAGCTTCTCAGCCTGGGTCTTTTCGAGTTCGGCGCGACGGGCTTCAAACTCAGCAACCGCCTTTTCGGTGGCGCGGCGAGCGGCCCCGGTCGGGATCAGGAAGTTGCGGGCATAGCCGTCCTTGACCTTGACGACATCGCCCAGGCCGCCCAGCTTGGCCACTTTTTCGAGCAGGATCACTTGCATGCTGTCTCTCCTCAGACCTTGTGCTGGTCGCTGTAGGGCAGCATGGCCAGGTAGCGGGCACGCTTGATGGCGGTGGTCAGCTGACGCTGGAAGATCGCGCGGGTGCCGGTCAGGCGCGCCGGGGTGATCTTGCCGTTCTCG
>DAOLLE010000153.1:0-7178 GCA_035331205.1 Burkholderiaceae bacterium | reverse complement strand
AGCGCCAGCCTGACCTGGTTCGTGGGGATCGGCTACGGCGCGCGCTGGCTGGCCCCCTGGTTCGCCCGCCCGCGCGCCTGGCAGGTGCTGGACGGGCTGATCGGGCTGACGATGGCCGCGCTGGCGCTGGCGCTGCTGCGCCACGCGATGGCACCGGCCTGAGCCCGGCCCGCCGATTCGCGCGCCCATTCACCCTCTCATCCGCCCGGATACCGCACGCCGTACTCAAGTCGCCCCCCTCCGCCGTCGATAGACCGTCGTGGGCAGCCGCTCCCGGCGCACCCACGGCACAGGCCGCAGGCAGGTTCGCCCGATGGCCCTATGGAGGAGTGAACGGCGATGGCGTGGTTTTCCCCGGGGCAGGGCCTCAACAGCATCCGCTGGCGCTTTGCGACCGCCGGCGGCGTGCTGACCTGGCTGGGCCTCATCGCCCGCGACGGCTGGCTCGGTCGCCTGGGTGACGCCCCCGCGTCGGCCTGGGCAAGCCTGGGGCTGATCGTCGTCCTCATCAGCGCGGCGATCTACTGGATGGCCAGCCGACTGACCGCGCTGATCGACGCGCTGCGGCGCAGCACCGAAGCGGTGGCCAGTGGCGACTTCGACGCCCCGGTGGACGTGGACTGCGCCTGCGAGATCGGCGGGCTGGCCAGCAGCTTCCGCAAGATGACCTCGCGGCTCAACGCCAACGTGCTGCGCATCAACCTGCTGGCGCACACCGACCCGATCACCGGTCTGCCCAACCGCAGCCTGATCGACCACCTGCTGAACTACTCGCTGGCGCCGCAGCGCCGCGGCGAGTTTTCTGCGGCGATCCTGTTCATCGACCTGGACGGCTTCAAGCGCATCAACGACACCCTTGGCCACGATGCGGGCGACGAGCTGCTGCGCCTGACCGCCCTGCGGCTGCTCGAGCGCGGCCTGGGCCACGACCTGAACCGCATCGACACCTGCCTGGACGCCTTCGGCAACCCCTGCGACCGCCTGCCGGAGAACGTGGTGTTCGCCCGCTTCGCGGGGGATGAGTTCGTGGCCATCCTGCCGGCGCAGACCGATCGCCAGGCGCTGGCCGCAATCGGCGAGCGCATCGTCGGCGCGCTGACCGAGCCGTTTCGCATCAAGAACCAGAATGTGCGCGTGGGCGCCAGCGTGGGTATCGCCATCACGCCGGACGACACCTGCGACGCCAGCGAACTGCTGACTTTCGCCGATCAGGCGATGTACCGCTCCAAGCAGGCGGGCAAGGCGCGCTACAGCTTCTTCGACATGCAGGTGCGCGAGCGCATGCTGGACGCCGCCCGCACCGAGGCCGAGCTGCGCGACGCCCTCGAGCGCGACGAGCTGTGCCTGCACTACCAGCCCAAGGTCGGGCTGGTGGATCGGCAGCTGCACGGCGTGGAGGCGCTGGTGCGCTGGCAGCACCCCCGGCGCGGGCTGCTGCCGCCGTCGGAGTTCGTGGACCTGGCCGAACGCTGCGGCCTCATGGCCTCACTGGGCCGGCAGGTGCTGGAGATGGCGGTGGCGCAGTGCCGGGTCTGGCTGGACGCGGGCCAGCCCCTGGTCGTGGCGATCAACGTGTCGCCCTCGCAGTTCGTGGAGCCCGGATTTGTCGACGACGTGCTCAAGACCCTGGCGCGCGCCGGGGTGCCGGCGCAGTACCTGTCGATCGAAATCACCGAATCCATGGCGATGCAGGACTTCGAGGCCACCATCGAGCGCCTGGGCCAGCTGCGCGCGGCCGGGGTGCGCATCGCGCTGGACGACTTCGGCATCGGCTTCTCGAACCTCTCGCAGCTGTCGCGCCTGCCGCTGGACCTGCTGAAGATCGACCGCTCCCTCGTGAAGGGCATCGGGCGAGACCGCAAGAGCGAAGCCATCGTGCGCGCCATCATCGGCATGTCGCACGCGCTGGGTTGCTACGCCATTGCCGAGGGCATCGAGTCCGAGGCCGAGCTGGCCTTCCTGCGCGACTTGCATTGCGACTGTGGCCAGGGCTACTGGTTTGCACGGCCCATGCCCGCTGCAGCCTTGGCCGAATGGCAACCGCCCGCCCGGCCGGCGGCGCTGACCGCACTGCTGACGCCGTGGCCCGCACGCCACCGCGCTGCTGCGCCAGGCGATGGCCGGGATCCGACGCATGCTCGGGGCTCTTCGGATTCTTCCGATCAGGCGGCCAGCGCGGGCGCATCCAGCAACCGCTGGATCTCCGCCGGCGTGGTGTAGCCCTGCACCGACACGCGCACGAAAACCCGGCCGCGGTGCGAGGTCACCGGCACCTCGATGCCACTGTCGTCGAAGAGGCGCTGGCGCAGCGCCTGCGGGTCCTGCGCCGGCACGGGGATGGCGACCATCTGCGCCCAGTCGTCGTCACGGGCGATGGGTGCCAGGCCGAAGCGCTCGGTCAGCGCGGTCAGCGCCTCGCGGGCCAGGGCGTGGCAGCGCGCGCGCATGGCGGGCCAGTCGTGACGGGCCTGGAAGTCGATCGCCGCCGGCACCGCCAACCAGGCCGCCAGGTCGCGGGTGCCCTGCCACTGCAGGCGGCGCTCGAACAGGCTGCGGCCCAGGTAGGCGTCGAAGCCGGCATGCCCGCCCGTGCCCTCGGCATAGCCCCAGCTGGTGACCGGGGCGTCCAGCATCGCCTGGCGCTCCGGCCGGGCGTGCAGGAAGCCCGAGCCCTTGGGCGCGCAGAGCCACTTGTGGCAGTTGCCGACGTAGAAATCCGCGCCGATCGCGTCCAGGTCCAGGTCCATTTGCCCTGGTGCGTGGGCGCCGTCGACCAGCGTGGCGATGCCGCGGGCGCGGGCAGCGGCGCAGACCTCGGCCACCGGCAGGATCAGCGCGGTGGTGCTGGTGAGGTGGCTGAGGTAAATCAGTCGGGTGCGCGGCGTCACCTCGGCCATCAGGCGCTCGACCACCTGCTCGCGCTCGTAGGGCAGCGGGATTTCGACCTTTCGGTACATCGCGCCGGCCTGGTCGCACAGGCGCTGCCAGGTGGCGTCGCAGGCGCCGTACTCCAGGTCGGTGGTCAGGACCTCATCGCCGGGCTGCAGCGGCCAGGACCGGGCGACGACGTTGACGCCGGTGGTGGCGTTGGGGACGAAGACCAGGTCCTCGCCGCGCGCACCCAGGAATCGGCCCAGCGCCGCGCGGGCCTGCGCCAGCAAGTCGGCCGAGCGGCGGCCGAGGAAGGCCACCGGGTTGCGCTCCATCTCCAGCTGCCAGCGCTGCTGCGCCTCCCAGACCTCGCGCGGGCAGGCGCCGAAGGAGCCGTGGTTGAGAAACACGAGGTCGGGGTCGAGCAGGAAGAGGTCGCGCATCGGGCGAGTCTAGGCGCCGAAGACGGGCGGTGGTCGGCAGGCTGTGGTCGGCAGGCTGTGGTCGGCAGGCGGCGGCCGGCATACACTGGGCTGCGGCCCGAATTGCAAGAACAGGGTGTGCGGCGCGGCCACGGCAGCCGCCCACACCATCGGGTGGAAGGCCAGACAGGAGGGGTGTGATGTCGAAGCAGGAAGCACCGAAGGTCCAGCATGAGGACGTCGTCCAGAACAGGCGACGGGCCATCGGGCTCTACCAGGTGGCGCAAGCCGTCGTTCTGCTGGTGCTGCTGGTGCTGCTCTGGCCGGACCCACCGAAGGGCGGTGGCGCCTGGGGCAAGCTGACGCTGCAGATCGGGTCCGGGTCGATCGACTTCAACACCGAAGCCCGCTTGCTGCTGATCGTCATGGTCACGGGGGCCCTGGGCAGCTATGTGCATGCCGCCACCTCGTTTGCGACCTACGTCGGCAACCGGCGCCTCGTGACCAGCTGGGCCTGGTGGTATGCGCTGCGGCCCCTCCTCGGCGCGGCCCTGGCGCTGATCTTCTATTTCGTCGTGCGCGGCGGGCTGCTGTCCAGCGGCACTGCGGCGACGGAGATGAGCGTGTACGGCATTTCTGCGCTGTCGGGGCTGGTCGGGATGTTTTCGAAGCAGGCCACCGACAAGCTGCGCGAGGTCTTCGATACCCTGTTCAAGACCGAAACGGGCGGCGGTGACGACGCCCGCGCGGACAAGCTGGGCGCCAATACGCCGGTGACGCGGGAAATGATCGAGCGCCGCAAGATCGCGGCCTTCGTGATGGCGCAGGACCAGGGGCCCGAGGCGGTGCGCATCACCGAACTGCACCGGATGCTGCTCGGCGTGGTCACGCGCATTCCGGTGTTCACGCCCGACGACGGAGTCCTGTGCGTGATTCACCAGAGCCTGCTCTACAAGTTCATCGCCGACCGCAGCATGGACGCCGCCCAGGGCAAGACGACCTTTGCAGCGGACAGCGCCACGCTCGCCGAATTTCTCGCGGCGCCGGGCATGGAGGAGATGGTGAAGAAGTCCATGGCCTTCGTGCCCGTCGGCGCGATGCTGTCGGACGCCAAGGCGCTGATGGACCGCACGCCCCACTGCCAGGACATCTTCGTGACCGAACACGGCCAGCCCGGCGAGCCGGTGCTGGGCTGGCTCACCGATGCCGAGGTGCGGCGCGCCGCCAAGGTCTGACGAGGGGCGCCGCGCCGGGAGCCGGCGCGCGGCGCCCGCAATGTGACAAGGCCGGCGTGGGGGCCGGCCTTGGAGGTCACCTGAAAGCGGTGGGCCTGATCAGCCGCAGGCGCCGACGTAGCCGCAGCTGGTGCAGAAGTCGCAGCCGTCCTTGTGGATCATCGTGGCGTTGCCGCACTCGGGGCAGGGCTTGCCAGCCATGGGCTTGCTGGTGGCCTTGCCCTGGTTGGCAGCGGGAGCCGCGCTGACGGGAGCCTCCGTTGCCACGGCGTCAACCGCGGCCGCGGGGGCTTCGAGCACGCCCATCGCGTTGATCGGCTCGCCGGTTTCGTCGAGCACGCCGAGCATGCGGTAGCGGTGCAGGACCAGGCGGGCGACGTAGGCCACGGTGCTGGGCCAGACCTGCTGGCGCTTCTGGCCGGGCACGGGGGCCATGAAGTGGCCCAGCGGCTCGCCGACGTTGAGCAGCTTCTTGAGCTTCATGCCGATCCAGGCCGGATCGATCACGCGCATGTCCAGCGAGAGCAGGCGGGCCAGGCCGTCCAGCGCGCGCGGGTAGTTGCCGGCGAAGCCGATCGCGCAGGGGCGGGTGACGTGGCCGCCCTCGGGCGTGGGCAGGCTGACTTCCTTGAGCGTCAGGGTGAACTGCTCGCCGGTGGCGGGGTTGTCGATGTCCACCGCCCAGGCCAGCGTGCCGTCGGTGCCGGTGCGCGGCTCGCTGCGGCTGAACATCGCGTCGATCACCGGGGTGGGGCCGCCTTCCTGCAGCGCGCCGAGCTGCTCGCAGCGCCAACGGATCACCGCCGCGGTGGCGGCGACGACGCCGGGGAAGAGGCGCTTCTCGCCGTGGGGCGGGAAGGGCATCTCGAAGGAGCGCTCCTCGGCGACGGTGGCCAGCGCGTCGAGCTTGAGCTTGAGCCAGCTCGGGTCGTTGGCACGCATGTCCAGCGACAGGGTCTTGGCCAGCGCGCCCAGGCCGCGCGGCTGCTCGGCGCCGTTGACCCAGACCTCGAAGGGGACGTTGCGGTCGAACAGGCCGGCGTCGGGCCCCGCCTCGGCCGGCAGTTCGCCGACGAAGAGGGCGAAGTCACCGTGCGGGTGCTGGATCATGTAGCTCCAGGCCGGGTTGCCGCCGTGCATGTCCGGCCGCTTGGGCCAGCGCAGCGAGGCCAGCACCGGCTGGGGCAGGCGGTCCAGGCGCAGGCGGCGGTTGGCCGAGCCGGCGTCCACTTCCGGAGCCAGCACCGTCAGCGGCGGCGGCTCGGCGGCCTTGGGTTCCTCGGCCTTGGGCGCCTCCGTCTTGGCCGGCTCGACGCTCAGCACCGAGCCCAGGATGCTGTTGGGCCGGTAGGTGGCCAGGCCCTTCAGGCCGGACTTCCAGGCCACCGTGTACAGGCCCTGGAAGTCGGCGTAGGGGTAGTCGGCCGGGACGTTGACGGTCTTGGAGATCGAGGTGTCGATGCAGGGCGCCACGGCGGCGACCATGGCCTCGTGCGCCTCGGCGCTCATCTCCAGCGCGGTGACGAAGGCCTCGGTCAGCGGAGCGTCGGGGCCCTTGAGGTGGCGGTACAGGCGCCAGGCGTGGTCCTCGACGTTGTAGATCTTGTGGCTGCCGTCGGCCTCGCGCTTCTTGCGGGTGTAGGTCCAGCTGAAGGGCGGCTCGATGCCGTTGCTGGCGTTGTCGGCGAAGGCCAGGCTGATGGTGCCGGTGGGCGCGATCGACAGCAGGTGCGAGTTGCGCAGGCCGTGCTCGCGGATGCGGTCCTTGACGGCGCCGGGCAGGCGCGAGGCGAAGCTGCCGCGGCTCAGGTACAGGTCGGCGTTGAACAGCGGGAAGGCCCCGCGCTCCTGGGCCAGCTCGACGCTGGCGTTGTAGGCGGCGTCGCGCATCACCTCGCTGATGCGGCGGGCGGCGTCGCGCGCGGCCGGCGTGTCGTAACGCAGGCCGAGCATGATCAGCGTGTCGCCCAGGCCCGTGAAACCCAGGCCGACGCGGCGCTTGCTGGCCGCTTCCTGGCGCTGCTGGTCGAGCGGCCAGACGGTGGCGTCCAGCACGTTGTCGAGCATGCGGGTGGCCACCGCGCAGACCTCGGAGAAGCCCTCGTCGTCGAAGCCGGCATCGGCCTCGAAGGGGTTGGTCACGAAGTGCGTCAGGTCCACCGAGCCCAGGCAGCAGCAGCCGTAGGGCGGCAACGGCTGCTCGGCGCAGGGGTTGGTGGCCGAGATGGTTTCGCAGTAGCCGAGGTTGTTGTCGTGGTTGATGCGGTCCAGGAAGAGCACGCCCGGCTCGGCGTGGTCGTAGGTGGAGCGCATGATCTGGTCCCAGAGGTCACGCGCACGCACCGTGCGGTAGGCCCAGAGCCCGTCGGCACGCTGGTAGGCGCCGGCGGCCTTCTGCTTGGCGCCGGGCTCGGCCTTGTGCACCAGCTCGACCTCGCCGTCGACCTCCACCGCCTCCATGAAGGCGTCGGTCACGCCCACGGAGATGTTGAAGTTGCGCAGGTCACCCTGGTCCTTGGCGTGGATGAAGGTCTCGATGTCCGGGTGGTCGCAGCGCAGCACGCCCATCTGGGCGCCGCGGCGCGCCCCGGCGGACTCGACCGTCTCGCAGCTGCGGTCGAACACGCGCATGTAGCTCACCGGGCCGCTG
>DAOLLE010000152.1:0-7187 GCA_035331205.1 Burkholderiaceae bacterium | reverse complement strand
GCGGCCGGGCTCGGTGGCCGGGGAGCCCATGAGGAAGCGGCCGGGGGGGAGGTGGCGCAGGCGTTGGGGGGTGCCGGCCAGATTCATGTCCGCGAACAGTCCGTAGGCATCCATGCCATAGGCTGCGGTGGTCGTGGTGTCCGCTTGCCGCCCTGCCAGCAGGTGATACCGCCGGTCTACATCGGTAACCACCGCTGCGCCGAAGTTCCAGGGGCCGGGCAACTCAGCCTCGACACCGTCCAACCGGGTGATCCAGACCCGCGGTGAAATCCCTTGATGACCCGGCTGCAATCCCCAGCCTTCAACGCCGCGTGGGCGACGAACCGGAGCCACGCGCCACGCTTGGCCTCCCGCCTGGACCGACATGGTGGTGAGTTCGAGCGTCCCACACAGGTGCACGTACTGTCCACGCAGAGGGCTGATGCGCTGTGGGCTTGTCGCGGACGTCTGCACAGTCACATGCCAGGCCTCGAATGGCAGCGCCAGAGCCCGCTCGCCCAAGGAGGGGGGGCGCGGCTGGAGGCGCAGAACCTGCGTCGGCCGGTGTTCGACGATCCAGTATCTGGGTGGCGCACCCGTTGTCGGCGCGAGCAAGTCCTGCACGCGGGCTGCATCCGCCCACACAGGAAGGTCAACCTGTTCCTGCGTGCCAACACGTCGGGCACGCAAGTCCGCGGCGAGGAGCCGGGTGAAAACGCTTTCGAAACGCTTGGCCGTCTGCGCATCCACCCGCCGTACCGCATCCTCGGCAAACCCTTGCCATCCCTCCGGCACCGCCTGCGTCGGCAGGTGGGTCACCCAGTGGGCCAGTTGCTCCATGAAAGCGGTGGCCTCGCCGAGCTCGGCGCCGTTCACCGTGCCGGCAGCACTGTGGGTCTCGGCCAGCAGTACCTCTTCGTGGCGCAGCGCGGCGCGCAGATGCTGGTGATGGCGCCGCCGCAGGGACTGCAATTCCTGCTGAACTGCGCGGGGCAGTGACCGCAAGTGCTGCTGCCAGCGCGGCGCAGCTTCTGGCCGAAGAGTGCAGGCTATGCCGACCTCCACATCCGGGTGACTCCAGACGGCCCCCTCCAGCCCCGCGTTGCCATGCTGATGCGGCAGCGCTCGGCGCAGGGCGCGCAGCAGCGGCGGATCCACCCGGCGCAGGCTGGCGACCTGGGCCAGCAGGTCGTGCAGGGAATCGTCGACCTCTTCGCTTCTCTCATTGGCAGAGTGGGCGCCAGCTGGTTGACTGCCCGACTCCGGGCGCAAGTGGCTGTCCGGGCTCCAGCGGATCGTCGGCAGCAGGCCGGCCAGCTCGGCCGGCAAGTGGTCGGCCCCCAACGGCAGCAGGGCCTCGACCCGCAGGCCGGCGGCCTGGGCCTGCTGGACCCAGTCGCGCCACTGGGCCCGCAGCGAGGCATCCGGGCTCAGTGCGCCCAAGTCGCCCACCACCAGCAGGCGCGCACCGGCCGGCGGCTGCGTCCAGACCTGCGGTGCCATCGAGTCGGCCAAATCGGCCTCCTCATCGGTGAGCCATTCGGTCCACCCGCCCCAGGGGCCGTGGGCGAGCAGGCGCAATGACAGCCCGGTGCGCCCGCAGTGGCGGCGCAGTTGTTCGCACAGGCGATGCATGTCCCAGCGGTAGGGCCACAGACGCGGGCTGAAGTCCAGCGCCACCACGATGTCCGGGTGCCAGCGGCTGAGCACCTGCCGCGGCAACTGTTTCAGCGGGCGCTGGTTGGCCACCTGCCAACAGAGCCGCTTCAGGTCGATGCCGCCGCGGCGCGGCTGCGACAGGCGGCAGCGCAGCACCGGCGTCAGCCGGGCCCAGGGGATCAGGTCCTCGTAGTCGACGATGCGGTCCAGCCCGCGGGCTTCTTCCTCGGTGATCGGCTGCACGGCCACCTCACCGGGCGCCTCATCCGTCGCTTCAGTAGAGACGCTCGTGCGCTCCACCACCGCCCAGATCGTTTCCATCTGCAGCGGCTGGCGACGGTCGGGGTTCGGCGCTTCGGGCGCGGGCGTGGCGGTGGTCGGCACAACGGGCTGAACGTGCAGCTCGATGGTCGGTATCGGTACCACTCGCTTCGGCCGCTGGCGGTAGCCGAACCAGCCGGACTCGCCGGCATCGAGTGCCAATGGCGACTCGACCCCCTGTGCAAGGGCGCGCAGCAGGTCGGCACGGCCGGTGGCGCTGTGGCGGGTCATGGGGGGCGGCAGGACGGCCGGGCAGTGTCCGGTACTGGCGGTTCAGCGCGCCGGGCCGTCGGCGTCGGTCTCCGGCTCCACCGCAGCACGCCCCTGGTCCTGGCCGGCGTTCTTGACCAGCACATAGGCATTCAGCCGCTTCAACCAGTCGAACTGCCGTTCCCAGCGCTTCTGCGGGTCGTCTTCACCGGCCGTCAGCTCCTGCAGGGCCAGCAGAAGGTCAATGAACTCGGCCAGGCCCACCTTCGGGTAACCGGCCTTGGCGGCCGCCACGCGGTCGGCCATCACCTGCCGGGCCGCCAGGCGCTGCAGGCGCGGGTCCATGCCCTGCAGCTTGCGGTGCGCACCGGCCCGATCGAGCAGCCACTTCAGCAGACCGGCATCGTCGGCCGGCGGGTTGAGGTTCAGCACCACGCAGCGGCGCACGAAGGCAGCCGGGAGTTCGCGCTCCTCGTTGGTGGTGACTACGATCAGCGGCATCCGCCCTGCCGGCGCCTTGTGGGGCGGCCCGGCCAACGGATCGACCTTGAAGCTGCGGTTGCCCATCACCTCCAGCAGGGCGTTGGGCAGGTCGGCATCGGCTTTGTCGATCTCGTCGATCAGCACCACGTCCAGCGGATCTCCCTCCCGCGCCTTTTCCGCCGCCAGGATGGCTTGGCCAAGGGCGCCGTACTCGACATAGCGCTTGCCCGTGCGGTCGAGCAGGCTGGCGCCGTGCTCGTCACGCACCTGCGCATCGGATAGCCGAGCGACGGCGTCGAAACGCCAGAGCAGGTCCAGTGCCTCGAAGCGCGGGTGAATCACTTCGACATGGAGCTTGCCGTTCAACAACTTCCTCGCGGCCCGTGCCAGCTGGCTCTTGCCGCAGCCGGCTTCGCCGCGCACCAGCAAAGGCCGGCGCGAAGCCATTGCGACGATCAGCGCATCGATCTCGGGCTGGCTCCATAGGTGGTCGGCTTCGTCGAAGCGGTCGAAGTCACCGTCGAGCGGGATCGTGGTACCGGCGCGGCATTTGACGAAGGGGTTGGCTTGGAGAGTCGTCATGGCAGATGGCTGGGGTTATGGGGTGCGGGCGTCCGAAGGGCCGTTTTCCGGTGCCGCATTGCTGCCCGGCCGATTGCAGAACCGAAGCTCACTCCACATCTCCTGAATGTCGGCCACCAGATCCTCGGCGCTCATACCGAGCAGGGCTGCGGCAATCTCCCGGTCGCATACGAACACCGGCACCAGGAATTCCCGAGCGAACACATCGGCTGGGGGATAGAGCGCATCGGCGTGCACCACCAAGGTCAGCGTCTGCAGTTGTCGACGCCGCACCGTCTGAATGCGGCGGCGAATCTGTGCGCGTTGCTGCTCCGTGAGCGGCGTGGCGTCGAGCGAAACCTCCGGTGTGCGCGGATCGTTGGCGAACAGGGCCTGAAACACCGCGTGCTCGAATGCCTGGTTGCGTTGGTCGCCGGCCGCCGGCACCCGGATTTCGTAGGCATTCGGGGGACGGGGCAAGCCCGGTTGGGCCGAAGGCGCGAACTCCAGCCGCCCTCCAAAGAGTACCGTCGCGACAACAGCGCAATACAGGTGAGCGGCATGACCGATCTGGGCCGGGAAGCGGGTGGCAACATGCGCCGCATTGCGATCCACCAACCGGCAGGCTGCCAGGGCGTAGACCGCCACGGTGGCCAATTCGGCAGGGCGTCGCGCCTCTTCGGCGAGTGAAACCTTATCCAAGGCCCGTCGAACGGCGAACATGGCATTTTCCGCCTGCTCGGGTGAAGCGCCGGCGAGCCAGGTCGCGAAGGCAGCTTCACTGTGCGTCGCCACGGGGCGATTCCCCTGCCAGCCATCAGAAGAAAGCACCGACCACAGCGCGGGAACCTGCTTCAGCCGTTCCAGCACCAATTCGCGTTGGTCGTTGAGCGGGTCTGCCTCTGCGACGGCCCCAGTCTGCTCAGGTCCTGAGCCGCCCGTGGACTCCGCGCTCCGCGCCGCGACTCCGACCAAGTCGCGGACGAGACGCTGCTCCTCATTCGGCACGGAATACTCCGGACAACGCCTCTTGAGAAACCGAGGAACGACAGCCCTTCGATCGGGTTCCGAGTCCAGCATGCACAGCCAGATCCAGCCCTCATTGCGCTGCTTGCGCTCATAGATCCAATCATCGAACTCTGCACACTCCATAGCCACTCCACGGCCACGCTCAGTGTCATCACTTTTCAGTTCAGCGAGGCTGCAGTACAGGCGCGTGACAAGGCAGAGGACTGTGTCGGCCTGATCGATGCTGTCTCGCATCCAACGACGCCACTCGTCCTCGGACAGCTTGCGGCCAAGGTGAGTCTCCTGGTGCAAGTCGAGCAAAACACCAGCACCTGCGGTCTGAAGCTTGGCGGCAAGCGCCTCTACTGCCGTATGGGGCCAGTCCGGATCCTCAGCCGCATGACTGATGAAGATCTTCTTGGGTCTACCCTCCACCGCCATTCGAGCGCTCCCTCGTGTGCCGTGTGTGATTCTTTCAAATGGTAGCGCCGCGGCAGACCGTCGGGGAGCCGGTGTAACGTTGACGGTGGTTTCCACTTTGTCCACGCGGAGCACACACCATGGGCTGGTTCTCGAAAGACGACGACACCTTCTTCCTCTCCACCGTCCACCCCGACGGCCAGGCGGCCAAGGTGGGGGAGTACCTCGGGCTGGTGAATGGCGAAGCCATCATCGGCGCGAACCTGTTCCGCGACCTGTTCTCTTCCGTGCGGGACGTGGTGGGGGGCCGCGCCGGTGGCTATGAGCGGGCGCTGGCCGGGGCGCGCAAGGCGGCGCAGGCGGACATGATCGAGTCGGCCAAGGAACTGGGGGCCAACGGCATCGTCGGCGTCACCTTCGACTACGCGGTGCTGGGCGAGACGAACGGGATGATGCTGGTGTCGGTCAGCGGCACGGCGGTGAAGATGGGCTGACCCGCGAGGGCCGAGGGTCGTCGGCGGCTGGCCGACGTTGGCCGGCGTAGGTGGGCACAGGGGAGCGCAGGCGAGCACAAGCCAGCGTTACCATGCGGCCACTTCGACCTGGATCGCCACCGCCATGTCCGCCCTGCCTCAACCGCGCCACGACTTCTCCCTGCAGGACTACCTGGAGTGGGAAGAGAAGCAGCCCGAGCGCCATGAGTACGTCTCGGGCGAGGTGTTCGCGATGACCGGCGCGCGGGCGACGCACAACCTGGTCAGCGGCAACATCTACATGGCCCTGCGCCAGGCACTGCGCGGCACGCCCTGCCGCGTGCACATCGAGGGCATGAAGGTGCACGTGCAGGCCGCCGACGCGGTGCTGTACCCCGACGTGCTGGTCACCTGCGATCCGGTGGACCGGGGGCCGGAGGCGGAACTCGCCAAGACGGCGCCGAAGCTGGTGGTGGAGGTGCTGTCGGAGTCGACCGCGGCTTACGACCGGGGCCGCAAGTTCGAGCTGTACCAGCAGCTGCCGAGCCTGCAGGAGTACCTGCTGGTCGAGCCGGAGCGCCGGCATGTGGACCTGTTCCGCAAGGGCGCCGACGGGCTGTGGGTGCTGCACCCGGCCGGCCCGGAGGGCGAGGTGACGCTGGCCAGCGTGGCGCTGACCCTGCCGCTGGATCAGATCTACGAGGACGTAGGGCCTGCCGAGCCCGCTGAGCCTGCCGAGCCCGGCGGGCCTGTGTCTTAGGTCGGGCAACTCCCAGCAAGCCGCTGTCACCGCGTCGACAGGGGGGCCGGCGCAGCGCCTCTACAGTGGCGGCATGCCGAACGCCGCCCCTACCCTCCCCTACACCCCGCGCCGCAGCGCCCGTTCGCTGACGGTGACGCTGCGCCACAACCAGCGCTACCACGTCCACGTCTGGGGCGATGCCTCGCTGGTGACGCCCGAGCGGCCGGCGCTGGTGATGGTGCACGGCTGGATGGACGTGGGGGCGTCCTACCAGTTCCTGGTCGACGAGCTGGCGGCGCTGGAGGGTGAGGCGCGCTGCGTGATTGCGCCGGACTGGCGCGGTTTCGGCCGGAGCCAGGGCCCGGCGGTGGACAGCTACTGGTTCCCGGACTACCTGGCCGACCTGGACGCGTTGCTGCGCGCGCCGGAGCTGGGGCTGGACGCTGCGGCGCCGATCGACCTGGTCGGCCACAGCATGGGCGGCAACGTGGTGATGCTGTACGCGGGCGTGCGCGCGACGCGCATTCGCCGGCTGGTGAATCTGGAGGGCTTCGGCATGCCGCGCAACACGCCGGAGCAGGCCCCGAAGCGCTATGCGCAGTGGCTGGACGAGCTGGCGGAACCCAGCCCGCTGCGCAGCTACCCCAGCCTGGCGGCGGTGGCCGAGCGGCTGATGAAGAACAACCCGCGGCTGCACGCCGACCGCGCCGCCTGGCTGGCGCCGCACTGGTCGCACGAGGTGGCGCCGGATCAGTGGGAGATCCTGGGCGACCCGGCCCACAAGCACGTCAACCCGATCCTATACCGCGTCGACGAGGTGCTGGCCTGCTGGCGCGCGATCACCGCGCCGGTGCTCTGGGTGGAGGGCAACGAGACGGATGTGACGAAGTGGTGGGGCCACCGCTACCCGCGCGAGGACTTCGAGGCGCGCCTGGCGGTGGTGCCGCGGCTGCAGCGGCACACGCTGAGCGACTGCGGCCACATGCTGCACCACGACCAGCCGCAGGCGCTGGCGCAGCGGGTGAAATCCTTTCTCGATGCCGGCGATCCAGCGGTGGGCTGAGCGGGCGCGAATCGGCGGTGGACCGTGCGAAAATCGTGGGCTTTCCCGCAGCCGCGGGTGCACCGCGGGGTGCGGGCGCGGCGGGCGGTGACACCACCAACCGGTTTCGTCCATGGACATCGAACAGATCAACGCCATCGGCACCGCCCTGGCCGACCTCAGCGAGCGCACCTCCGCGCTAAGGGGGTATCTTTGACTACGAACGCAAGTCGCTGAGGCTGCAGGAAGTCAACGCCGCGCTCGAGAACCCGGACATCTGGAACGACCC
>DAOLLE010000151.1:0-7208 GCA_035331205.1 Burkholderiaceae bacterium | reverse complement strand
TCCCTCGATCTCTTTGCTGCGCTGGCCACCGACCCGGATCTGCGCGACTGGGCGGCGGTGGCCCGGCCGATCCTGGCGTCCGACGGTCTTCCCGCCGTGCAGCCCGGTCAGCCTCTGCGGGGCGTCGTGCAGTGGGGCCTGGACCAGCCCAGCTTTGCGCTGTACCTCGAGCGCCCCGTGCCCCGCCGTGCGCCGCAGCCGGGCGAGCTGGCCCTGGCGCGGCGCGATCGCATCGACCGCCTGGTGCGCGAGCGCCTGCTGGCCGATGCCGCCGCCGGCCGCAGCCTGACGCCCGCCGAGGCCGATGCCGCCGGCCGCAGCGCCTGGACCCTGCTGCACGAACAGCGCGGCCTGCTGCTGCTGCGCTGGCAGGGCGTGGCGGCCACCGCCTCGGCCGCTGTCCCCGCCGCATCCTCCGACAAGACGCCATGAGTCCCGCTGCCCCGTCGCTGCCCTTCGATGCCGCAGCCCACGCCCGCCGCGTGGCGCTCCAGCTGCTCGGCCTGGCCGGGCTGTTCTGGCTGGCCCGCCTGGTGCTGCTCGGCTGGGTCTGCACCGACCCGACCATCGGCCTGCACGTCGATGAGGCGCAGTACTGGCACTGGTCGCGCGACCTGCAGTGGGGCTACTACTCCAAGCCGCCGATGGTGGCGCTGCTGATCGCGCTGTCCACCGCGCTGGGCGGCGATGGCCTCATCGGCGTGAAGTGGCTGGTGATGGCCACGCACCCGCTGGCCGCCGCCGTCACCGGCTGGCTGGCCTATGCGATGACGCGGGCGGCCTTCGCGCAGGCGCGTGGCAGTGAAGCGCTCACCGATGCCACGCAGGCCGAGGCCACGCTGGCCTGGCGGGTGGCGCTGGCGGCGGCGCTGATCGTCGTCACCAGCCCGATGATGAGCCTGCTGGGCATGGCCGCCACCACCGACGGCCCGCTGATGCTGACCTGGGCGCTGGCCGCCGGGCTGGGCTGGCGGCTGGTGCACAGCGGCCGGCGCGGCGACGCGGTGGCACTGGGCATCGTGCTCGGGCTGGGCGTGCTGTCGAAATACACCTTCCTGGCTCTGGCGCCGACCTTGGCGATCTGGGTGCTCTGGCCGACGGCGCCGGGGCTGGCGACGCGGCGCGAGCGCTGGTTCACGATGGGCCTGGCCGCCGGCATCGCGCTGGCGATCTGCCTGCCGCACATCCTCTGGAACGCCTCGCACGGCTGGCCGACGGTGCGCCACACGCTGGACATCACGGTGCAGCAGGCCGAGTACGCGCCCCAGGCGGCAGCCGCCGGTTGGCGCGGCTTCGCGGAATTCGTCGGCGGTCAGATCCTGATGTTCGGGCCGATGTGCCTGGTGCTGCTGCGCTGGGGCCGTGCCACGCCGGTGGGCGCCAGCGGCTCTGCCGCGGCCGCCTGGTCGGCCGGCTGGGGCCGTCAGCGCGCGATGGCGCTGTCGCTGTCCCTGCCGCTCCTTGCGGTCGGGTTGGCGCAGGCCGCCGCGTCCAAGGCGCAGATCAACTGGACCGCGCCGGCGGTGGTCGGCATCGCCCTGGCGCTGTCGCTCTGGTGGGGCCAACGCGCTGCGTCGGCACAGCGGGCGGACGCGACCGGGGGCGAGCCGATGCGACCGGTGCTGTCGCGCGCCGCGCTGGCCGTGCTGGCGCTGCAATTCGTCGGCGCGAGCCTTGCGGTGGTGGCCTCGGTGGGCCGCATCGACAGCGTGAAGGCCGACCTCTGGAGCCGCATGCGCGGCTGGGATGTGGCCTTTCGCCCGCTGCAGCCACAGGTCCAGGCGCACTTGGCGGCCCACCCGGGCGCTCAGGTGATCGCGCTGGACCGCACCGTGCTGGTGCAGGCTGCCTACGCCTGGCGGGACCTGCACCAGGTGAACTGGCTGGCCTGGCGTGAGCCCGGTGCGCGCTGGGCGCAGCACCACTACGAGCTGGTGACGCGCTGGGCCGAGCCCGGCAGCGCCGCGGCGCGTGCGCCGGTGTTGATCCTGGCTGCCGGCACCGAGGCCGACGGGCTGCCCCAGCACCTGCGCGACCGGCTCGGCCCGCTGCAGGCGCTGGCCCGGGTCGAGCGCCCGCAGATCCGCGGCGAGCACACGACCTACACGCTCTGGCGGGCGCAGCGGCTGGACAGCGCTGAGGCGGCGCAGCCAGCATCGGCGGCCGCTGCGACTGAGGCGGGCGTGTCGGGGCCGATCCGATGACGGCGCGGGGGTCGGCGTCGCCGCTGTCCCGCGGGCTGCGCCACGCCCGGCCGGCGCTGGTCTGGCTGCTGCTGACCGCGGTGATGGTCGTCCTGTTCCGGACCTGGCCCGAGCTGGACCTGGCCACCACCGCGCTGTTCTACCAGCCGGGCGCGGAGCCGCTCTTCCCCTGGGGTGAGCTGGCGCCGGTGCAATTCATGTACCTCACCGTGCCCTGGATCGGCCGGATTGCCTTCGTGGTGTGCGTGATCCTGCTGTGGCGCTGGCGCCGCGGGGTACCTCATGGTCCGCTGCAGCGCTGGCGCGGCCGGTTGCGGGCGCTGGCGATCGTGCTGCTCGTCGGCCTGGCCGGGGTGGTCAACGCCGGGCTGAAGGAGCACGTCGGCCGACCGCGGCCGATCAACCTGCAGGTTTTCGGTGGCGAGCACGCCTACCAGCCGGTCGGCCGCGTCACGACGCTGTGCGAGCGCAACTGCTCCTTCGTCAGCGGCCACGCCGCTACCGGCTTCACGCTGATGGCCTGCGGCCTGCTCGGCTCGGTGGCGACGCGGCGGCGCTGGCTGGCGCTGGGCATCCTCGCCGGCTCGGTGATCGGTGCCGGGCGGATCATGCAGGGCGGGCATTTCCTGAGCGACGTGATCTTCGCCGGCCTGGTGATGGCCGGGTGCTGCCTGCTGCTGCGTGCGCTCTGGGTGCGCTGGCGCTGGCGCCGGCGCCAGCGCAACCGGCAGGCGCTGGCGGCTCGCCCGGCCTGAGCGACCGGGGCCAGCAGCGGGCGCTGCTTTGCTTGCCGCACACCGTGGCGCCGACGGCCCGTGGCAGACTGCGGACATGACACCGCTTCCCGGCTGGCTTCTTCGGCCCGGCGCACCGATGGGTGGCCGGTGGGCGGCGCTGTTCCTGGTGCTCGCGCTGCTCGGCGGCTGCGTCTTCGTGCCGCGCACCGTGCAGGTCTACGACGCCGATTGCCAGATCACCGCGCGGCAGATGGTGCTCGACGTGCAGCAGATCGGCACCATCGGGCACTGCAGCAACGAAGGCTGCGCGGCGGCCCTGGTGGCGCTCGGCGCGGTGGCCTCGGTGTCTGCGGTGATCTCCGGCTCGGTGGTGATCGTCGGCAACGTCGTCTACTGGTTCGAGAAGCGCAGCCTCTGTCGCGAGGGGCCGAAGGAGCCCTTCCGTGAGCCGCTGCCTGCCCGCTGACCGCTCGGCGCAGGCCGTCCCGCCAGGAAAGCGAAACGGCCGGCGAGGGCCGGCCGGGTCGTCGCGCAGTGCAGCGCTGGGCGGGCCGCCAGGGGCCCGCGAACTCAGAAGTTCAGGCCGATCTTGGCGCCCCAGGTCACCGGGTCGAGGCTGACGCCGTTGTGCGAGGTGGTGCGGTGGTAGCGCACATCCAGGCCGGTGTAAAGCGGGCCGGCGCGGTAGTTCAGGCCGGTGGCCAGGCCCAGGCCGGTGTAGCTGTGGTCGCTGGCGGCGCTCTTGACGGTGAACAGACCCAGGCTCGGGCCGATGCCCAGCGACAGCCCCGGGGCCTCGCGCACCGGCATCGTGTAGCGCGGCGACAGTTCCCAATTCGTGCCTTGCACACCGTCCTTGTTCGAGCGCGAGAAGTTGACGTGCGTGCGGATGCGCTTGTCCGGTGACTGCAGCAGGCCGCAGTTCATGTTGAAGTCCAGGCCCCAGGCGTTGCTGCTGCGGCCTTCGTCGGGGATCACGCGATTGCCGGTCACGGCCAAGCTGGCCTCGGCCTTGAAGTTCGGGTCGGTCAGGCCGGGCAGCCACTGCCAGCCGGAGGACTGGGCCTGGGCGGCGGTGGAGACGGCCAGGGCGGCAAAGGCCAGGGGCAGCAGGGCAGTGGAACGCATCGTGAGGTGTGCCATGTCGATGATGGTGATGATCGTGGTGAAACCCAGTGAGAGCGCGGTCCTCGCCGATGGACGACGGGGGCGGCGCGCGCTGTGTGCACTCTAGGCGGCTCGGCACCGGCCGACCGTGACCGGAGTCACACAGTCGTTGGAGTGCAACGGGCCGCCCTGGTTCCGACTTCGCTGGGCGGGGTGGGTCGCTGCCCATACCCCTTGGCCGCCGGCTTGACTGCGGCGCTGTGCGACGATCGCAGGTCCTGCCGCATTTCGACCGCCCATGACCCTCGATTCCTCCACCTGGTTGCTCCTGGCGCTGGCCGCGCTGGGGGCGGGCGCGCTGAACGCGATCGCCGGCGGTGGCAGCTTCCTGACCTTTCCGGCCCTGGTCTTCGCGGGCGTGCCGCCGATCGCTGCCAACGCCACCAGCGCGGTGGCGGTCAGCCCCGGCTACCTGGGCAGCACGCTGGGCTTCCGTTCTGAACTCGTCGCGCTGCCGCGCGCCCTGCTGGTGCAGGAGGGCCTGATCTGCGCGGTCGGCGGTGTGGCCGGGGCACTGCTGCTGCTGGTCACGCCGGCCAAGGTCTTTTCGGCGGTGGTGCCCTGGCTGCTGCTCTTCGCCACCGCGGTGTTTGCGTTGGGGCCGAAGCTGGTGGCCCTGCTGCGTGCTCGAGGCGGTGCAGCGGGGGGCGCCGGCCATGGTCTGTTGCGCCCGGTGGGCCTGTTCGCGGTGGCCGTCTACGGCGGCTACTTCAACGGCGGACTGGGCATCCTGCTGATGGCGCTGTACGCGCTGGTGGGCGAGGCGCGCATCCACACCGCCAACGCGCTGAAGAACCTCAACTCGCTGCTGCTGTCGCTGCTCAGCGTGGTGGCCTTCGCCTGGGCGGGGGCGGTGCACTGGCCGCAGGCGCTGTGGATGGCCGCCTGGGCGACCGCCGGCGGCTTCGTTGGTGCGCGGCTGGCGCGGCGCCTGCCGGCCACCGCGGTGCGGGCGATCGTGATCGTCACCGGGCTGCTGATGGTGGCGGTGTTCTTCCTGCGCTGACGGCGTCGGCGCGTGGGCCCTGCGCCCTGTCCGGTAACGGCTGGTGAACGGTCGTGAGGGCCTGTGAAGGCCGCGGAACGCCCTGTGAAGGGTGCCCGTGACGGAGCACCGCTGCACCCCGGCCACTGGCGGACACCCCCTGTTTGCGTGGTCTACACCCCACGGTTGCGTTCCCACAATGCCTGCCAGGCACCTCGACGCCGGATTCGAATTGACGACGAGGGTCCGAATGTGGTGGCGGGACAGGCGGCGGGGTTGCGATGGACGGGACGAGGCGTGGACGGTGGCTGACGATCGGTGGGTGGCTGAGCCGCTGCCGTGACGGCCTGACCTGGTTGGTCGTGCTGTGGCTGGTTGGACTGGCGGCGGCCTCCGGTGGCGCCGAAGCCGCGGGCCGGCGCCCAATGGCCTGGGAGCCCATGCCGCTGCCGACCGAGACCTCCGGGGCCGGCCTGTATGCGGTGGCGCCGGACGTGCCGGCCTGCCGCAGCGGTCGCCTGAGCCAAACCGAGCGCAACCGGGTGCTCGCGGTGGTCAACGACATCCGCCGGCTGCACGGCCTGGGCGAGGTGGTCTGGGACAGCGCGCAGGAGGAGGCGGCGATGAGCGCGGCGCTGGTCTTCGCCGCCAACGGCCAGATCTCCCATCAGCCCGGCGGCGACTGGCGCTGCAGCTCCGCGGCCAGCGCCCGCGGGGCGGCGATGAGCAACATCCACCTCTGGGTCGGTACGCCCGGCGGCGCGCCGCGGCCGAGCGAGGACGTGGTGGTCGGCTTCCTCACCGATGTGAACAACCGCATGGCCGGCAGCGTCGGCCACCGTCGCTGGCTGCTCGACCCCTTTCTCAAGCGCGTGGCCTTCGGCCGCGTGGGCGCGCAGATCGATGGGCTGCTGCACGACGGCGCAGCGTTGACGGTGGTCGATCCCAGTGCGCGCAGCGGCGAGCCGAACCGCGGCGTGGCCCGCGCCGACCACTGGGCCTACCCGGAAGGGCGCTACCCGGCGAAGTACTTCCACCCGGACGCGCTGCTGTCCTTTTCAGCCATCGTTGATCTCAACGACCGCGCCGCCAACCTCGCGGTGGACTACAGCAATGCCAGCATCACGCTGCGGCGCGCCGATGGCGCTGCGCTGTCCGTCACGCAGGTCAGCCACGACCACCAGGTCTGGGGTCTGCCCAACAGCCTGCAGTTTCGCGCCCCGGGCATCGTGCCCGACATCGAGCACGAGGTGCTGATCCAGGGCGTGCGGGTGGACGGCCAGCGCCGCGACTACCGTTACCGTTTCCGCATCGAATCCTGAGCGGTGGATGCTGCCGATCCGGCGCGCCAGGCCGCCATCAGGGCGTCCCAGCGTGGGCGCACCGCCGTCAGGTGCCGCTCCTTGACGTGCCCATAGCCGCGGATGTCCTCCGGCAGGCGGGCGATCTCCACCGCCTGGGCCAGCCGCTCGGCGCTCAGCCCGGCCAGCAGCTCATCGATGGTCGCGCGGTACTCGGCGATCAGCGCGCGCTCGGTGCGGCGCTCGGCCGTGCCGCCGAAGGGGTCCAACGCCGTGCCGCGCAGGCCTTTCAGCTTCGCCAGCCACGGCAGGGCGCGGTTCAGCCAGGGGCCGTAGCGGCGCTTGACGAGGTGGCCCTCGCGGTCGGTGTCGGCGAACTTCGGCGGCGCCAGGTGGTGCACGACCTTGAAGTCGCCCTCGAACATCTCGGCCAGCCGCTGGTGGAAGGCCGGGTCGCTGTGCAGGCGCGCCACCTCGTACTCGTCCTTGTAGGCCATCAGCTTGAAGAGGGTGCGCGCCACCGCCTCGCTGAGCTTGAGCTGCGCGGTGGCCGCACCTGAGCCGGTGCCTGAACCCGACGCCAGCACGCTCTGCTCGGCCTCGCGCACCCGCTGCACGAAGTCGCGGTACTGCGCGGCGTAGGCGGCGTTCTGGTAGCCGGTCAGGAACTCGACACGGCGATTGATCAGCTCGTCCAGCGACGGCCGCTTGACGATCTGGATCACCTGCTGCGCCTGGAACAACGTCTGCACGCCGGCCAGGTCGTGGGCGCAGCGGCGGCCCCATTCGAAGGCGGCGCGGTTCTTCTCCACCT
>DAOLLE010000150.1:0-7210 GCA_035331205.1 Burkholderiaceae bacterium | reverse complement strand
CCAGGTGCTGCGCTACATGGCGCTCAAGGACAAGCCCTACACCCTGGTCGACACCCACGCCGGCGCCGGGGCCTACAGCCTCGACAGCAAGGAAGCCCGCAAGAACAGCGAGTACGTCGACGGCATCGCCCGGCTCTGGAACCGCCGCGACCTGCCCCCCGCGCTGGCCGACTACATCGGCCTGGTGCGCCGCTTCAACGACGGTGGCACCAAGCTGCAGGCCTACCCCGGATCGCCCGCCTTGGCGATGCAGCTGCTGCGCGCCGACGACCGCCTGCGCCTGTACGAGCTGCACAGCACGGACGTGCCGCTTCTGGCCGAGCTGGTGGCCGGCCGCCGCGAGACCGGCGTGATGCAGATCGACGGCTTCACCGCCCTGCGCGCCGAGCTGCCCCCGCCGTCGCGCCGCGCGGTGGTGCTGATCGACCCCAGCTACGAGCTCAAGACCGACTACGGCCATGTGCTGAACGCGGTGCGCGAGGGCCTCAAGCGCTTCCCCGAAGCCGTGATCCTCGTCTGGTACCCGCAGCTGCAGCGCCTGGAGCCGCGCGAGCTGGTCGAGCGCCTGAAGTCCACCGCCCAGACCCAGGCCAAGAAGGGCTGGCTGAACGCCCGCCTGAACGTCCTCCCGCCCGACGCCAGCGGCTTCGGCATGATGGGCAGCGGCATGTTCGTCATCAACCCGCCGCACGCCCTGCACGCCACGTTCAAGGCCAACCTGCGCCTGCTCGCCACCGCACTGGGGCGCTACGACGGCGCGGATTACGTGCTGGAGCAGCTGGCGGTGTGAGCCGCTGGCCGTCGACCCCTGCTCACTCGCCAGTCCATCCGGAACCCGCAGAACCGGTGGGTTGGGCTATGCTGACGCCGCGGGGAGGACAACCCAGCCGTCGCTGGTCGATGCTCCCGCGCCAGGGAGACGGGCATGGCCGGCCAACTCTTCATCTCGCACAGCTCGCAGGACGACGATCTGGTGCGACGTCTTCGCCAAGGCTTGGCCGATCTGGGTCAGGACGGCTGGATCGATTCGCGCGAGCTGCGCGGCGGGGATCCGCTCTGGCCCGAGATCGAAGCCGCCATCGGCGCGGCGGCCGGGCTGGCGGTGGTCGTCAGCACCCACGGTCTGCAGTCGAAGTGGCTCGGCAAGGAGCTGAAGCACGCGCTGAAGCTGCAGGCAGCGCGCGGCGTCGAACACTTCCCGGTGATTCCGCTGGCGGTCGACGGCTGCAAGCTCGGCGTGCTGGAGGAGTTCTTCGACACCGAGCCGATCTATATCCCGATCAGCAGCGCCGCCGGCGGCATCGACGCTGCGCTGCACGCCATCCTTGTCGCGCTGCGGCTGCGTGACCCGAGCGATCCGGCACCCACCATCCAGCCCCCGGCCGCGCCGATGGAAGAGCTGGTGCTGGAGCTGTCCCGGCTGTCGATCCACCTGGCAGACGGCAAACGCCGCGCCCGTGGCAGCGCCCGGCTGGTCTACGAGCCGGCCGATCCCAACCGGCGCGAGGTGCGCAGCCCGAAGAGCTGGATGTTCGAGGCCCCGCTCGGCCCGATCGAGGTCGAGGAGCTGCGCTGGTACTTGGAAACCTTCGCCGTCTGGCCGAGCCGCTTCGACGACGCGCGCGTCCAGCGAATCGAGGCCAACCTCATCACCTGGGGCCGGCTGCTGCATGACGCCGCGATGCCGGCCGACAAGGCCGCCAGCGTGCTGCAGGCGTGGGCGCAGGTGGGCGATGGCGCCGCGCGGCGCTTTTCGGTGCATGTCGAGCCCGAGCTGGACGACGGCACACCCGAGGCCGACGTGCAAGCCGCCCGCGAGGCCGCGACGCTGCTGCTCGGCTTGCCGTGGGAGCTGCTGCACGACGGGCGCGGCTTCCTGTTCCAGGGCGGCCGGCCGGTGCGGGTGCGGCGGCGCCTGCCGAACACGCACGCGGTCGAGCCGCCGGTGCTGGCCACGCCGATCCGCATCCTGCTGGCGAGTCCCCGGCCGGAGGATGACGCCTGCGGCTACATCGACCACCGCGCCAGCAGCCTGCCGCTGGTCAAGGCGATGGAAGAACTCGGCGAGGTGGTGCATCTGACACTGCTGGCCACGCCGACGCTCTCTGCGCTGCAGCAGACGCTGCAACACGCCAAGGCAGCCGGGCAGCCGTACCACGTGCTGCATTTCGATGGCCACGGCACCTACAACCGGCAGGTCGGCCTGGGCGGCCTGTGCTTCGAGCACGACGAGGACGGCGAGCAGATCGACAAGCGCCGCCACCGCACCGTCTACACCGACACGCTCGGCCCGCTGCTGCGCGACCACGGCATCGCGCTGGTGTTCCTGGAAGCCTGCCAGAGCGCGCAGGCCGAGCAGGCCAGCGAATCGGTCGCCAGCGAGATGCTCAAGACCGGCGTCGCGTCGGTGGTGGCGATGAGCCACAGCGTGCTGGTCGAAACGTCACGGCGCTTTGTCACCGCGTTCTATGGCGCGCTGGCCCAGGGTGCCCGCGTCGGCGACGCGATGCTGGCCGGCCAGAGCGAGCTGCACGCGCGACCGTTCCGGGGCCGCATCTTCGGCGAGGCCGATCTGGAACTGCACGACTGGTTCGTACCCGTGCTGTTCCAGGACAAGGCCGACCCGCAGCTGTTCAAGGAGACGCCCACTCGGCAGACCGCCGAAGTCCGCCGCACACGCATCACCGGCCGCCTTCACGCCACGCCGCCTGAACCCGCCACCGGCTTCATCGGCCGCAGCCGCGAACTGCTGACGCTGGAGCGCGTACTGCGGCGGCAGCGCTACGCCGTGCTGCGCGGCCAGGGCGGCGAAGGCAAGACCGCGCTGGCGGCCGAGTTCGCGCGCTGGCGCGTGCGCTCACGGCAGGTGCGGCGCGCGGCGTTCGTGTCGGTCGAGCAGCACAGCCACGACCGGGCGGTGCTGGATGCGCTGGGCCGGCAACTGGTCGGGAAGGATTATTCGGTGGCGACGTTCACCACGCTCGACGACGCCTGCCGGCCGGTCGAGCGCGTGCTGCGCGAGGACGGCGTGCTGCTGGTGATCGACAACCTGGAATCGGTGCTGCCCGCTCCGCCGCTGCCCGGCGCCGCGCCCGATCCGCTGGCGGATCTCACCGCCGACACGGCCGACGCCATCCTCCAGCTCTGCGCCCGCCTCGGCGCCATCGGCGACACCCGCCTCGTCTTCACCAGCCGCGAGGCGCTGCCCGCGCCGTTCGACGCCCCGCAGGCGCGCATCGAACTGCACCGCCTTCCGGCCGAAGACGCCATCCGGCTGGTCGAACGCACCCTGGAGGCCGACGCCAGCGCCAGCATTTCCAGCAGCAGCACCGCCGGCCCCGCCCCACGCAACGCCAGCGCCGCCGACATCCGCGATCTGGTGGACGCCGTCCACGGCCACGCCCGCACGCTGGCGCTGCTGGCGCCAGCGCTGCGTCACGACGGCGTGGCCGCGACCCGCACCCGGCTGGTCGAGCTGATGGCGCAGATGGAGCGCGACCACCCGGGCGAGCGTGAAAAGTCGCTCTACGCCAGCGTCGAGCTGTCGCTGCGGCGGCTGCCGCCGGAGATGCAGGAGCGGGTGAAGGTGCTGGCGGTGTTTCATGGCGGGGTTCAGCTTGGCGTGCTGCGAAACATGATGGAGTGGGAAAACGATGACGTGGCTGCCCTTGCCGCCGGGCTGATCAGCACCGGTCTGGCCACACCCGCCCCCTACAACCACCTGAGCCTCAACCCGGCGCTGTGCCCCTACCTGCGCGCCCGGGCCAGCGCCGATCCACTGGCCGACTGGCAGGCGCGCTGGGTAGCGGTGATGCTGCAATACGTGGAGTTTCTGCGGCAGCAGCACAGCCAAGACACCCTGCTGGCCGCCACCCTCACTCAGCTCGATCTGCCCAACCTGATGGAGCTTCTGATTGAGATTGAACGCGCCGGACAGGCGGAAGCCACCATCGATCTGTGCACCTGCCTGCATCAATTGCTGCAGGTTCTCGGCCGACCACGCCTGCTGCAACGGGTGGTGGCCGCAAGTGACGCCGCCCAGGCGACACTGGGTGAAGACTGGTGCCATGCGCGCTTCCAGGCCGAACGAACCCGCATCGAGCAGCTTCTGGATCAGGGGCGTTTGCAGGAGGCATTCGACGGGGCGCAGGCACTGAGGCAGCGTGCCCAGTCGGCAGGTGAAGCCGCCTATTGGGAGGCTGGCTACGACTGGGCGATGGCGTGTGTTCTTCTTGGGCGGATCTTGAGATTTGCCGGTGCGGCCGCAGCCGCGCTGCCCTGGCTGGCAGATGCCCGGCAACGCTTTGAAAGCGTCGAAGCAGCCCAGCCCGGTCGCGGGGCTGCCCGCATGGCCTCGGTCTCCATCACCGAAGCAGGCGACTGTCTGCAGGCTCTGGGCCGGCTCGACGAGGCGGCGGCAGTCTACGAAAGCGCCATTCAGCTTGGCAAAGCTCGACAGGACCGTCGGCAGGTAGCGGTCACAAAAGGTCAGCTCGGCACCGTGCGCCTGCTGCAACGCCGCTACGACGACGCGCAGGCAGCGTATGAAGACGCCCGCCAGGCTTTCGAGTCGCTGGGGGAACCTGGCTCCGTTGCCGGGGCCTGGCACCAGATCGGCAGGGTGCAGCAGGATGCCGGCCAGGCACAGGCCGCTGAAGAGGCCTACCGCCGTGCACTGGCCATCACGGTGCAGCTGGGTGATACAGCCGGTCAGGCGATGACGTTGCACCAGCTCGGCCGTCTCTATTACCAACTCGGCCGCATCGAAGAAGCCGCCGCCTTCTACCGGCAGGCGGTGGATCGAATTGCAGGCAACATCGCCAAAGAAGGGCTAGTTCGAAGCAACCTCGCCGACACCTTGCGCAAGCTGGGGCGGATGGACGAGGCGCGTCAGGAGATCGAACGGGCCATTGTCTGCAAACAGGGTCTGGGCCATGCGGCCGATCCGTGGACAGCCTGGGGGATCCTGTCCGACATCGAAGCCGACGCCGGCCGGCTGCCCGAGGCGCAGCAGGCGCGGCGGCAGGCGATCGAGGCGTATCGGGCTTACCGTCGCGATGGTGGGGTGAACCAGAATCCGGATGGGCAGATCTGCAACACGATCTGCCAGCAGGTGCAGGCCGGCCAAACCGCAGACGTACAGGAAGAACTGCGGCAAGTTGAAGCAGCACCCGAAAGACCTGACTGGCTGCGGCCGCTGCTCCCGGTCCTGCAAGCCATTGTGGCCGGCAGCCGTGACCCGGCCTTGGCCGAGGTGCCGGAGTTCCACTACACCACCGCCGCCGAAGTGCTGTGGCTGATTGAGCGGCTGGAGGGCGCCGCCGGGAGCGCCACGGCGACCGGATCCATACGTCTTTGACGTACACTTCCCCATGCTCACGATCTACGAGACGCCCACCTTCGTCGCCGAGGCGGCGAAGATCTGGAGTCCAGAAGAACGGCTCGAGTTCTTTGCCTGGATCGCGGGCGAACCTGAAGCCGGAACGGTGATTCCCGGCAGCGGCGGATGCCGGAAGGTGCGCTGGTCCCGACCTGGCATGGGCAAGCAGGGCGGCGCCCGCGTCATCTACTTCACGCAGCTCGCAGCCGGCGAGTTGTGCATGCTGCTGGTGTACCCCAAGGCCGTGAGAGACAACTTCCCCACCCACATCCTCAAGCAGATTCGCGAGGCCATTGAAGATGAGCGATCGTAAGACAGGGGCGGATCCCTCCGCTGAAGCACTGGGCCAGAAGCTGCTGCAGTCGGTCCGCGAGATGAAGGCGCGCCAGTTCGCCCGCGTGACCGAGGTCGAAGTCAACGAAGTCGTTCAGGCGCGCCAGAGCACCGGGCTGTCGCAGTCGGAATTTGCATCGGCACTGAGCATCTCCAAGCGCACCCTGCAGGAGTGGGAGCAGGGGCGGCGCGCACCGTCCGGAGCGGCGCAGGCGCTGATCCGGATTGCGCGCAAGTACCCGGAGGTGGTTCGAGAGGCCTTGCTGTAGTCGCCGGGGCGGTCGATTCGAGCGACTCGGCCGGCGCTCAGCCGCGCAGCGCCTGCGCCTCGGCCGCGAGCTTCGTGATGCGCGCCCAGTCGCCGGCCTTCACCGCGTCGGCCGGGGTCAGCCAGGAGCCGCCGCAGACCTTGACGTTCGGCAGGGCCAGGAACTGCGGCGCGGTCTCCAGCGTGATGCCGCCGGTGGGGCAGAAGGCCACGTCGTGGAAGGGGCTGGCGAAGGCCTTGAGCAGGTTGAGGCCGCCCACCGCGGTGGCGGGGAAGAGCTTGAGGAAGTGGTAGCCGTCGGCGTTGGCGCTCATGACCTCGCTGGCGGTCGAGACGCCCGGCAGCAGCGGCAGGCCGATGTCGAGGCAGGCGCGGCCGATCTCCGACGTGTAGCCGGGGCTGACGGCGAACTGGCAGCCCGCGGCCTTGACGGCCTGCGCGTCGGCCACCGAGCGCACGGTGCCGGCACCGACGATGGCCTCGGGCACCTCGGCGATCATGGCGCGGATGCAGTCGAGCGCAGCCGGCGTGCGCAGCGTCACCTCCAGCACCTTGACGCCGCCGGCCACCAGCGCACGGGCCAGGGGCACCGCGTCGGCGACGCGGTCGATCACGATGACGGGGATGACGGGGCCGTGCGAGGCCAGTTCGATGGGGTTCATGTTCACGATCCGTTGGGGGTTCACAGCCAGGTGACAGCGCCTTCTTCGGCGCTGCGCACGTTGCGGCGCAGGCCGCCGAAGAGTTCGCGGCCCAGGCCGTGCGCGGCGTCGTCGGCCAGCTCGGCGGGGCGCTCGTCGATCGGGCGGGCAGCCCATGCGTCGGCCGCGACCAGGGCATCGAGCGTGCCGGCCACCGCGTCGACGCGGATGAGGTCGCCGCTGCGCACCTTGCCCAGCGGGCCGCCACCGAGCACCTCGGGGCTGACGTGGATCGCCGCGGGCACCTTGCCCGACGCGCCGCTCATGCGCCCGTCGGTCACCAGCGCGACGCGGAAGCCCTTGTCCTGCAGCACCGCCAGCGGCGGCGTGAGCTTGTGCAGCTCGGGCATGCCGTTGGCGCGCGGGCCCTGGAAGCGCACGACGGCGACGAAGTCGCGCTCGAGCTCGCCGCGCTTGAAGGCCTGCTGCAGTGCCTCCTGGCTGTCGAAGACGATCGCCGGTGCTTCGACGATGTGGCGGTCCTCGGGCACGGCGCTGACCTTCATGACGCCGCGGCCCAGGTTGCCG
>DAOLLE010000149.1:0-7226 GCA_035331205.1 Burkholderiaceae bacterium | reverse complement strand
CGTCGGGGTGTAGCGCAGCCTGGTAGCGCAACTGCTTTGGGAGCAGTGGGTCGGACGTTCGAATCGTCTCACCCCGACCAATGAATTCAACGGGTTGACCTCCATGCGGGGTCAGCCCGTTCTTGTTTCCGGCCGGCACGCTGCGCTGCGCCTCTGGGGCCCCACCCGCGGCCAGCGCCGCATCGGGCAGGGCGCCGCCTGATGCGGATCGCCCGCCGTCGGCGCCCACCCGGTCCACGCCCATGACGTTGAAGACGCCCCACGCTGCGCCGCCCCAGCTGCGCATCCCCGCCGTGTACATGCGCGGCGGCACCAGCAAGGGCGTGTTCTTCCTCGCCAGCGACCTGCCCGCCGACCCCGCCGCGCGCGACCGCCTGCTGCTGCGCGTCATCGGCAGCCCGGACCGTTACGGCAAGCACATCGACGGCCTGGGCGGCGCCACCTCCAGCACCAGCAAGGTGGTGATCCTCTCGCCCTCGTCGCGGCCGGGCTGCGATGTGGACTACCGCTTCGGCGCCGTGGCGGCGGGCGAGCCGGTGATCGACTGGTCCGGCAACTGCGGCAACCTCAGCGCCGCGGTCGGGCCCTTTGCGATCAGCTCCGGCCTGGTCGCGGCACCCGCCGACGGCGTGGCCACCGTGCGCATCTGGCAGGTCAACATCGCCAAGACCATCGTGGCGCAGGTGCCGATGGCCGGCGGCGAGGTGGTGGAGCTCGGCGACTTCGAGCTCGACGGCGTCACCTTCCCGGCCGCCGAGGTGCGCCTGGAGTTCCTCGACCCCGCGGCCGACGACGGTGAAGGCAACGGGGAAGGCGGCGGCGCCATGTTCCCCACCGGCCGCAAGATCGACCGCTTGGACGTGCCCGGCCTCGGCCCGATCGAGGTGACGCTGATCAACGCCGGCAACCCGACGATCTTCGTCGAAGCCGCCAGCCTGGGCCTGACCGGCACCGAGCTGCAGGTCGACGTCAACGGCCGGAAGGACCTGCTGGCCCTGGCCGAAACCGTTCGCGCCCACGGCGCCGTCGCGATGGGTCTGGTGAAAACGCCCGACGAGGCCACCGCCTCGCGCCCGCACACGCCCAAGCTGGCCTTCGTGGCCCGGCCCGCCGACTACGTGGCGTCGGACGGTAAGGCGGTGCCGGCCGCGTCGATCGACCTGCTGGCGCGCATCTTCTCGATGGGCCAGCTCCACCACGCCATGACCGGCACCGGCGCCGTGGCCATCGCCGCCGCAGCGGCCATCCCCGGCACGCTGGTGCACCGCGTCGCCCCAGTCGGTGCCGACGGCCGCGTCCGCTTCGGCCACCCTTCCGGGACCCTCAGCGTCGGCGCCGAAGCGGTGGAGCAGGGCGGCGACTGGGCGGTGAAGAAGGTGCTGATGAGCCGTTCGGCGCGGCGGCTGATGGAGGGGTGGGTGCGGGTGCCGGGGTGAGAGGGGCGGGTGACCGCCGGCGGGCGTGCCTCGGGGCGGGGCGGCTTTGGAGGGACTGAGTGACGGTGGGTGGCCAGGAATGGAAGTTCAATGTGTATCCCGAAAGCGGGCACCTTGCGTCGCTTTGCTGCGAGCGAACGGGATTCCAGCATAGCCCCATCTGACGCCACCAGGGCACACGCCCCAAGGGCCACGGCACTTCACCTCCAAGTCGGCCAGCGCCCTTGTGGGGCTTGGCTACTTCCTGCCGCGGTTCCTTCGTTTCGAGGTCTGCTGCATCTTGCGACGACGCTTCTCGGTTTTTTCCTTTCCAGACTGTCGCGGCTTGTCCGTCATGACTGGCCGCAGCTCCAAGTCTTCTGGCTCCCGCACCATTCGCGGCGAGATCCGCTCGATTGCAACGCGCTGATTCGCTTGCGGAAACTCGTCCTGGCGGAACCGCGACATCTCCATGGTCTCACTCCAAAGGCCAAACTCTTGCCGCTTGGTCTCAAGCTCAGCAAGCTCGTCTTCAGTCCAAGCGGGCTTGGAAATGACGAACAGGTCCTCTGAGTCGCCTTGGTAGTCCTTGTGCTGATTGTCGAAGGCTAGGCCTACGAAGGTTGTTCCCAGTGGCGCCCTGAGCTTTGCGGTCTGAACGTAGGCATGCAGCAGCCCTATTCGGTACCGCCGATATTCGTCATAGGACTCGCTGGACTTCTTGGCCGCGACGACAAAGACGAAGACGGTTTCGTCCGCCACACCCCTGTACACGAGGCGCCCAAGGCGCTTTCCGGGTTCCGCCCGTCTCAAGGCCCCTATGAACGACTCCGCCAACTGGCGTCGGCGGTAGCGCGGTTCAGCAGCCATGAGACGCAGCCCCTGCTCAGACTGGGTCGGAGCCTGACCCGAAAGAATCCCCTGAATCGTCGGGTCACCGTACCGAAGAAATCTGTCGACAAGCGCGTCCCACTCGTAGCTGATTCGGTCCGCCTCCTTCTTCCGCCTGTAGGCGGGGTCACTCTTCAAGGCTTCGAAGTGGCCCGACTCGAACAGGATGAGGTCCGGCACCCCCTCCTCTGGCGAGACATCGACGAAGACATGTTCAGTTTCATCGGCGTTCATGTTCCGCAAGTACGCGCCCAGAAGCTCCTCCTCACCGCTGGCAATGACGTGCGTGCCACGTCGGCCAAGTATGACCTGGCGCTTCTTGAGGTAGTCCAAGAAGTCGGCGGCGGTGTCCAGCTCGCTGAGCAGGAGCTCGATGGATACCTCATCGAACACGTGAACGAAGTGCTTCTCTGGCTCCGGAAGGCCAATGGCGAAGGGCGTGTCGTGATGTGCATCCCCCTCGATATTGCTGTTCAAAGCGAATGAGCCTGCGCCTTCCCCGCGGTTGTGGGCCAACGCGGCTTCACGGCTCCCGCGTGTCACCGCAATAAGATGGAACCTCACGGAAGCAGCCGGTGGCACCGGCACCGGTATTGGCCGGGTGCATTTGGCGTCCTGGAACGCTCGAGAGGGGAAGCGCTGGAGCCACGACCGGGCCCCGTATAGCTGCCGGCACGAGTCACGCACAGCTCGCTTGTACCACCTGGGCCAAGCGACCTTGAGGTCCTTGTCGGCTTGAAAGACGACATGCTTATCCGAGAAGATGATGACGTCGTCGCCAAAGACAACCAGGGCGTCGCAAAGCTCTTTGGTGCCCCCCTTACCGTCTTTGAATCCCTCATCGGTAAAGACGTTGGTTTGAGACCAGAGACGCAGAAAGGACTTGCGACACAGCTGGGTGAGAACGCGCTCGGACTCGTTCACTCCCTCTGAGCCGGCCAAGTCGAACATGGGCTTTGCGGCGCTTGTCATTTCGGGAGGCTTTGAGGATGCGGTCATATGCGGGAGTTTAGGTACATCGCCCCAAGCAAGGAGTTCACGCGCTGGCGACAGACAGCCCGTACCGCTGGCCTGGGCGACCGCTTGGCGATGGATTGAGCGCCCGCTCTGGGTCGCAACCCACCCTCCGCCCGCATCGCGTCGCAACACGCCGCAGCGAGTGGCCCCGCATTCACCGCCCCTGAGCGTGCCGTGATCTCCGCTCCCGCACCGCCCGCCGGAGTCCGCCCCTGAGCCCCACCCGCATCCCGCCGATTCAGTGCCTCGTGACCTTCGAGGCGCTGGCGCGCCTGCGCAGTGCGAGCCGGGTCGCCGAGGAGCTGTGGGTCACGGTGAGTGCGGTGAGCCACCGCATCCGCCAGCTGGAGGATCACCTCGACCTGAAGCTGTTCGCGCGCGGCGATTTCACGCTGACCGCGGACGGCGCGGCCTACCTCGGCCACGTGCGCGCCGGGCTGGCCTTGCTGCCGCAGATGAGCGGGCGCGGTGGTGCGCGTCGGCGCGCCCGGGTGCGGCTGGCCGCGCCGCCGACCTTCTGCCGCCAGTTGCTGATGCCGCGGCTGGAGGGGAGCAGGTCAGTCGGCCCAGGACGCGCAGGTGGCGCGCGTGGGGATCGCGGCGCTGGGTTAGGTTCTCGCTCGGCACGGCGGGTTGCTGCGGGTGGGCAAAGCCGCGGCGGTGGTGCGACACTGCGCCGACCCTCAGCCACGGAGATTCCGGCATGAACGACGCCCCGCACGCGCTCCCACGTCCCGACGCTTCGACCCCGCTTGCGCCCCGCGCCGGGCATTCGCGGCCGATGCCGCATTGGAACTTGCGCCTGAGCCAGCTGGCGCTGGTCGCCGCGCTGGGCCTTTCCGTTGGTCTGGGCGCACTGGCACCCGCACCGTCGCTGGCCGCATCGCCGGCCCCGGTGGGCGCGGAAAACGGCATGGTCGTGACGGCCCAGCACCTGGCCACCCGGGTGGGCGTGGACGTGCTGAAAGACGGCGGCAACGCGGTGGACGCCGCGGTGGCGGTGGGCTACGCGCTGGCGGTGGTCTACCCGGCGGCGGGCAACCTGGGCGGCGGCGGCTTCATGACGATCCAGCTGGCCGACGGGCGCAAGACCTTCCTGGACTTCCGCGAGAAGGCGCCGCTGGCCGCGCGCGCCAACATGTACCTGGGGCCGGACGGCAACGTCGTACCCAACCTGTCGGTCAAGGGCCACCTCGCCGTGGCCGTGCCGGGCACGGTGCACGGGCTGGAGCTGGCGCTGGCGAAGTACGGCACGATGAAGCGCGCTGCGGTGATCGCCCCGGCGATCCACTACGCCGAGCAGGGCTTCACGCTGCAGCAGGGCGACGTGGACCTGCTGCGCGCCGGCACCGACGACTTCCGCAAGGACCCGGCCACCGCGGCCATCTTCCTGAACCAGGGCCAGCCCTGGGCGGTGGGGCAGACGCTGGTGCAAAAGGACCTGGGCCGCACGCTGCGCCAGATCGCCGACGCCGGCGCGCGCGGCTTCTACCAGGGCCCCGTGGGCGCGTCGCTCGTGGCCAGCAGCCAGGCGGGCAAGGGCATCCTGAGCCAGGCGGACCTGGACCAGTACGCCACGCGCGAGCTCAAGCCAGTGGAGTGCGACTACCGCGGCCACCACATCGTCAGCGCGCCGCCGCCCAGCTCGGGCGGGGTGGTGATCTGCGAGATCCTCAACGTGCTGGAGGGCTACCCGCTCAAGGACTGGGGCTTCCGCAGCGCGCAGGCGGTGCACGTGCAGATCGAGGCGATGCGCCACGCCTACATGGACCGCAACACCTACCTGGGCGACCCCGACTTCGTGAAGAACCCGCTCGAGCGGCTGCTGGACAAGGCCTACGCGGGGCAGATCCGCTCGGTGATCCGGCCGGACAAGGCCGGCATCAGCAAGACCATCGTGCCCGGCAGCGCGCCGCACGAGCCCTTCAAGGAGGGCAACAACACGACGCACTACAGCATCGTCGACAAGGCGGGCAATGCGGTGAGCGTGACCTACACGCTCAACGACTGGTTCGGCGCGCGCGTCACCGCCGCGGGCACCGGCGTGCTGCTGAACAACGAGATGGACGATTTCACCGCCAAGCCGGGGGTGCCGAACCTCTATGGTCTGGTGCAGGGTCAGGCCAATTCGATCGCCCCGGGCAAGCGGCCGCTGAGTTCGATGAGCCCGACCATCGTGACCAAGGACGGCCAGCCGCTGATGGTGCTGGGCACGCCGGGTGGCAGCCGCATCATCACCGCGGTGCTGCACACGATGATCAATGTGATCGACTACGGCATGACGATCCAGGAGGCGGTGGACGCGCCGCGCTTCCACCAGCAGTGGCTGCCGGAGGCGACCAACCTGGAGCGCTTCGCGCTGAGCCCTGACACGCAGAAGCTGCTGGAGGGGCTGGGCCACACCTTCGGCAACCCGCAGCCGGCCAACCACGTGGCGGCCATCCTGGTCGGCGCGCCCGCGCTGGGCGCCAAGCCGGTGGGCAGCTTCCGCTACTACGGCGCCAACGACCCGCGCCGCAACACCGGGCTGGCGGCGGGCTACTGACGGTCTGCAGTCGCACCGGGCCCCGCGTTGCGCGCCGGGCAGGGGCGTCCGGAGTGCGCGCACATCGTCACGGCGGGTTCGGATGCATCGGAGCGGCGGCCCCCGCATTGCCGGGGGGCTGGCGCGATGGCGCATGATGCGGGTTCGACGAATCCGGACCCGACCGTGCCCTGCGCTGCCGGCGGGATCTCACGACGCATTGCGACGAACCATGGCGACCTTTTCAGACATCGCGGACCTCACGCCCCTGCAGGTGCTGTGCGTGGGTCGGGCCGCGCCGACGGGCGCGGACGCCGCTTTCGGGCCGCTGCAGTGGCGCATGGTGGCCAGCCTCGATGCCGCCACCCGCTGCATCGGCGGAGAAGCGGCGCCGCATGCGCTGCTGATCGACCTGCATGCGCTGCCGCAGGCGCTGCTGGACTGGCCGGGGCTGGGCGCCGCGGTGCGCGCCGCCGCGGTGGTGGTGCTGGCCGATCACCCCACGCGCACGCAGGCCTGGACCTGGCTGCGCGCCGGCGTGCAGGACGTGCTCGACCGCGACCGCTGCGACGACGCCGAGATCGCCCGCGCGGTGACGCTGGCGGTGCGGCGCTGGCAGCAACAGGAGGATGTGCGCCGGGCCTGGTCGATCGACCTGGACACCGGCCTGCCCAACCGCACCCAGCTGATGGAGCTGATGCACCAGCTGTGCGCGCTGCGTGAGCGCGAGCCCGCGTCGATGGGGCTGGCGGTGTTCCGCTTGGACGGGCTCACTGGTGCCGACCTGCAGCTCGGCGTGGCCGCCGCACCGACATTGCGGCGCAAGCTGGCGGTGCGCCTGCGCTCCGGTCTGCGCGCCAGCGACGTGGTGGCCGCCCTGGGCCACGACGGCTTCGCGGTGCTGCTGACGCGCCTGGAGGCGCCGCAGGACGGTGAGAAGGTGGTCGCCAAGCTGCGTCGCCTGCTGCAGGGGCCGCTGACCTTTGCCGGTCAGCCGGTGCGCGTGGGCGTGTCGGTCGGCCTGGCGTTGCACCCATTGCAGGCGCGCCGACCTGAGGACCTGCTCAAGGTGGCGATGGCCGCGGCCAGCGAACAACCGGCCGGGCTGGGTGCGCTCGGTGGCCCGCGTGGCGAGGCCGCGAACGACGGCTGATCCGTTTGGCGTGGCGGCCTGTGCGGGGGCGGTGCTTCAGGCCGCTTCGGTCACCCCGCGCGCGGCCATCCAGTCGATCAGCGCGGGGCGTGCCAGCGGTCGGCAGATGCCGTAGCCCTGGCCGATGTCGCAGCCGAAGGTTTCGAGCATGCGGCGCGCGCCGTCGTCTTCCACCCCCTCGGCCACCACCTGGATGCCCAGCTGGTGGCACAGGTCGATGGTGGAG
>DAOLLE010000148.1:0-7240 GCA_035331205.1 Burkholderiaceae bacterium | reverse complement strand
TGGTGTCGAAGTAGACCTGCCAGTAGTGGTCGGTGTGGGTGTAGGGGCGCACCGCGATCACCGGGCCCTGGAGCTGGAAGTCCAGCAGGTTCACCTCCGGCGCCGGATCGGTGGCGACGTTGGGGATCTGCGCGACGGCGGCCTTCAGGCGCGCAATGGCGTCCAGCGGGTCGACGCCGTTGGCCAGCTGCGCGGTGCGCTCGACGCGACGCACCGGATTGACCGAGAAGTTCTGGATCGTGTCGGCGAAGATCTTGCCGTTGCCGACGATGGTCAGCACGTTGTCCGGTGTGACGATGGTCGTGCCGAACAGCCCCAGCTCCTTGACGGTGCCGACCATGCCGCCGGCGGCGACGAAGTCACCCACCTTGAAGGGTCGCAGGATCAGCATGAAGGCGCCGGCGGCGAAGTTGCCCAGCATGCCGCTCCAGGCCGCGCCGATGGCCACGCCCGCACCGGCCAGCATCGCGGCGAAGGAGGTGGTCTGGATGCCGAAGTAGCCCAGGATGCCAAGCACCAGCGCGATGTTCAGCGCGATGGCGACGATGTTGCCGAGGTACTTCGTCAGCGTCGGGTCCACCGCGTTGCGGTTCATCGCCGCCTGCATCAGCGAGACCACCTTGCCGATCAGCCAGCGGCCGATGATCCAGAAAGCAATCGCCGCCAGGATCTTCATCCCCAGGTCAATGGCGGTGGTGCTCAGAAAGGTCTCGATCGACTTGATATCCATCAGGCTGTCCTCCTCGAACGTGCAAGATCGCACGCTCGAACTGTGACGGATTTCTCGGTCGACCGCCAGTGCGAGGTGGCCATCGGCGAAAGGGAACGCTGGGCGATCGTTCCCTGGCGCTGCCGTCGCCGCGCCGATCGGGGCCGCCCCGGTGCGTTGGATACAGTTGGAAACCATCGACCTGTGGCCAAGGGGACAAAAGGTCGCCGTCTGGCACCATTTCAGTGCAAGATCCCGGCAGGATGTCGGCGCCAGGCCTGCGGACCTGGAATAACAGAAATCGAATCGGTTCAGGGGGAGGACGTCCGGGCGCCTGAGCCGTGCGTGTCGTGCCATGGATCTGCACCTTCCGACGCTGTACATCTCGAGCGCCGCTGGCTACGCAATGCTCGCCCTGTTGCTGACGGTGGCGCAGTTCGGCCCGCTGCGCCGCGACCCGGTCATCCGCGCCTGGACCCTGGGCCACTGGGCCTGTTCGGCCGGGTTCGTCGCGATCCTGCTGCGCGACACGATCCCGCAGAGTGCTTCGGTGGTGCTGGGCAACCTGGGGACCGAACTGGGCTTGACCTTGTTCGCGGTGGCGGTTCATCGCTTCCTGCGCGATCGATCGCCCGGCCCATGGCTGTGGTGGCTGTTCGGGCTGCAGGTGGTGGTGCTGATCGGGGTGCGTTCACACGTTCAGCCACTGCGGGTTTCGGCCGCTTCCCTGTCGCACGCGCTGCTGATCGCTCCGATGCTGTGGTGGTTGTACCGCGACGCGTCGCAGCGAACGGGCATGCTGCTGATGGTGCTGATCTCGCTGCTCCTGACCGAGGCGATGCTGCTGTTTCGCGCGGTGGATGCCATGTTCCATCCGCAGCACTACGAGACGCTCTTCGTGCAAGGCTGGCGCCAGGGGCTGATCTACTGGGCGGCCTTTCTGTTCCTGTTCAGTGCCGGCTTCGGCTTTGCGCTGGCGAACCTGGAGCGCCTGGCCCGGCGCCTACACCAGCTGGCGAGCGAAGATCCGTTGACGGGCTGCCTGAACCGGCGCGCCGCCGATGAACGGCTGCGCGAGGCGATCGCAGCGGGCGTCTCACCCGAACAGGCGCTGACCTTGGTGCTGCTGGACCTGGATCACTTCAAGCAGGTCAACGACCGGCACGGACATCACTGCGGCGATCGGGCGCTGCTGCACTTCGCCAAGCTCGCCCAGTCGCTGGCCAGCGAGCGCGCAGTCCTGGCCCGCCTGGGCGGCGAGGAGTTCGCACTGTGGCTGCCGGGGCAGGGCTCGGCAGCGGGTGAGCAGATCGCGGAGCGCCTGCGCCGCGAGGTGGCCGGCACCGAATTGGCCGACCATGAGGGGCGGCCGATCGCGTTGACCGTTTCCGCCGGGGTGGCGTCGGCCTCATTGCCGCGGCCGACCGAGGCCATCGACTTCATCGGGCTGTTTGCCCGGGCCGACCGGGCGCTTTACCGCGCGAAGGCGCAGGGACGCAACCGTGTGGCGGTGGATGCCTAGGTGCTGCCGGCTGGCGTCGAGCCTTGCTGCCCGACGTGAGCAGGGACCGCCGGCTGGCGGTCCCTGGATCGAAATCGGGCGAGGCGCTCCGGTCAACGGGGGCACTGCCGCTCCCGCAGCGCGCCCCAGCCGATCAGCTCAGCGGCTGGATGCCGGCGATGGCCCAGTCGCGGCTGCCGTCCGTCGGGCGCACCAAGTGCCAGACTTCGTCGAAGGCGGTCGGCGGATGCGACGGTTCCTCGCGCACCTGGCCGCGGTAGCGCACGCTGACGATGTCGCGGCCGTTCTCCTGCGCCAGGTCGAGCACCTCGGCGTCCACATGCAGCACGTCGGTCTGTTGGGTCGAGTCACCGCGGTTTTGCAGGTCCAGGCGGATCGAAGCAAACATCTCCGGCGTCGTGAAGTTGCGCAGGTCGTTCAGGTCGCAGCGGTCGTGGGCCGCCTGCATGCGGATGAAGATCAGCTTGGCGAGCTTCTCGAAGCCGGCCCGGTCAAAGTCCGCCGGCAGCGCCACCGCGTTCGAACTGGGCGCCGCGGCGCTCACCGCGCCGGGTGCGAAGCTGGCGGCGGCGCTGCCAGGCAGCGCACCCTGCCCGGCGGGCATGGCCTCGCGGGCGAAGGGGGCGTCGTGCGAGGGCGCCGAGGCGGGGCCCGTGCCCGCACCCGCGCCGGCGTAGGCTGGCTGGAAGGGGTTGCCCGCCGGTGCTGAGGCGCCGCCGGACTTCGCCGCACCGAAGCGGCGCAGCAGCCAGCCCACCACCACCATGCCCACCAGCGCGAGCAGCGCGATCATCATGAAGTTCGCCATCGCCTCGCCGAAGCCGAAGTGGCTGGCCAGCGCCGCCAGGCCGATGCCGGCGGCCAGACCCGCCAGCGGACCCATCCACGAGCGCTTGCCGGCGGCGGCCGGGGGCGTGGTCGGGGCTGCCGGAGTGGGAGCGGCCTGCTGCGTCGGCGCCGTGGGCTGGCCGGGGTTGGCCTGATTGGGCTTGCCCGGCGTCGGCGACGGCGTGCTGTGCGAGGGCAGGCTGCGCTGCATGCCGCCGCCGCCCAGGCGCTTGGCCATCGCATCGGGCGGCGTCAAGCCAACGGCCACGATCAGCGCCAGGGCGCCGAGCCACCAGGATTTCATCGGGCTTTCCTTCCGGAAGGAGACGGGGGAGGTCACGGGGTTGCCGGCAGAACCGGCTGGGGAGTCGTTCGACATGATCGGCCAGATGATGCCCGCAGTTCGGAATTCAAGGGGGGGCGGGGTTTCCCGATGCACCGGCTTGGTGCCCTCGGGGCTGCAGGCCCGGCTGTGCCCGCGGCCTTGACCGCGGCATCAGGGCCGACCCAGCCCCAGCCAGAGCCCGACGAGCAGGCTGTGCAGCGCGGCGATCAGCCAGAAACGGCGGCGAAAGCCGGCGCGCCGCCGCTTGTGGGGCAGCCACTGCATCGCCAGCCAGCCGCCGGGCCAGCCACCCAGCGCGTCGAGCAGGTGCAGCGTGGTCTCGCGGTCGCGCGTGGCCCGGGTGCGGGCGATGTGCTTGTCGACCCAGTAGGCCGCGAAGGTCAGCACCCAGAGCAGCGGCGCGGCCAGCGTCAGCAGCAGCGGCAGGCGCCCGCGGGTGGCCACCAGGCCCAGCAGGCCGAGGTAGCCGGCCAGTGCCAGCGCGCCCGGCCAGGTCGGCACGGCGATCAGCGACCGGCTGGCGGCCAGGGCGTCGGCGTTCGGCAGCGGCGCTGGGCGGGTCGAGGCGGGGCCAGCCCGATCGTCCGCCATGCGCTCGCTCGGCGCACGCGAAAGCCGCGATGGCGGCGCTGCCTTGGCAGGGGTGAGCGGGTCCAGCGCCGGGGCGAGCGAGCCACTGCCGGTGGACTGGAACACCGGGTGCTGCTGCCGGCGCGCACTGCCCAGCGCCTGCGGCGTGGCCAGAGCGCTGGCCCAGGGGCGCACATCCAGCGCCTCGTCCGGGTCGCCCGCCGACGGGTCGCTCGGTTCGACGCGGCGGAACACCACCGCCATGCCCGGCCGCGGCTGCGCAGCGCCCAGGCACAGCTGCGCGCGACGGAAAACGACCGGCCGCTGCGGCAGGTAGGAAGCGCGAATCTCGCCCTCGCCGCGCGCCGCGTCCCAGCGGACGATGTAGCCTTCCTCGTCCATCGTCAGCCCATTGCCCGATCACCGCGACCGACCGGATCGGCTTCGATGCGCAGGCTCAGCCCGGCCACCTCCACCCGCTGGCCGGCGCGCAGCTTGCGTCCGCGGCGGGTTTCGACTTCGCCGTCGACGCTGACCTCGCCCTCACCGATCATCGCCTTGGCGGCGCCGCCGCTGCTGCAGACGTTTGCGGCCTTGAGCAGGGCATCGAGCGTGATGTACTCGCCGCGCAGGACGAAGGGCTGGGAATCGGAGGCGGACATGCGGGGCAACGGCAGCAAGGCGAGCGGTGAATCGGGTGGGGGCTGACCGGAAGGTCCGGCGCTCATCGGAAGGTCGTCCGGTCGGCCGGGCGCCGGCTGCGCCGATCAGCCCGGCGTGAGGCCGAACTCCTGCGCCAGCAGCGCATAGGAGCGGCGGCGCACCGCGGGATCGTACGCCCAGGTGTTGACCACCAGCTCGTCGAGCTGGAGTTCGGCCGCCAGGCCACGCAGGCGGGCGCCCACCTGGGCCGGGCTGCCCACGAAGGCGCGCCGCCGCATGCCCAGCAGCTGGGCCTCTTCCTCGGCGCTGTAGCCGTTGCGGGCGATCTCGTCGGGCGACTGCAGGGGGCCGAGCCGACCGCGCGCGCGGTCGAGCCGCCAGCGCTCGCGGCTCAGGGCGTGGTGGCGGGCGCCGGCCTCGTCGTCGGCCACCAGGGCCCAGACGCAGATGGTGGCCTGCGGTTTCGGGTGGTCGGGGCTCGGTCGGTAGAGGCTGCGGTAGAGCTGCAGGGCTTCTTCGCAGCCCTGGCCGTCCATGAAGAAGTAGGCGAAGGCGTAGGGCAGGCCGAAGTGCGCCGCGAGCTGGGCGCCGTAGTCCGAGCTGCCGAGGATCCAGACCTGCGGGCGCCGTTCGGGCCGGCCGATCCAGTCGGCCGGTGGGCGCGGGTGTGCGGTGATGCCGGCGTGCAGGCCGCCACCCACCCAGGCCTGCAGGTCCGCGACCTGCTGCGGGAAATCCTCCGCTTGGCCACTGGCACCCGGGTTGAGGGCGCGCGCGGTGCGGGCGTCGCCACCGGGCGCACGGCCCACACCCAGGTCGATGCGCCCCGGCGCCAGCGCGTCGAGCACGCGGAACTGCTCGGCCACCTTCAGCGCCGAGTAGTGCGGCAGCATCACCCCGGCGCTGCCGATGCGGATGCGCCGCGTCGTGGCGGCCACTGCGGCCATCAGGATCTCGGGCGCCGAGCCGACGATGGTCGGCAGGCTGTGGTGCTCGCTGAGCCAGAAGCGGTCGTAGCCCAGCGCCTCGCAGTGCCGGGCCAGGTCGAGGGTGTCGCAGATGGCCTCGTCCTCGCCGTGGCCGGCCAGGGCCACGGATTGGTCGAGCACGCTCAGTCGCAGGGTCATGGCTGCTTCGCTGCGGCGATCACCGGCTGCGCGGTGTGACGTCGATGATGGGATGCCGGGGCTGGTCAGCGCCGCGCCCACCTCGTGCACGGGTTTGCGCCGCATCGCGGATGTGCGCGGGCAGCAGGCGCAGCAGCCAGCGCATCGCCAGCGGCACCAGCACCAGATCGTCGACCAGGCCGAACAGCGGGATCACGTCGGGAATGAGGTCCACCGGCGACAGCAGGTAGACCACGATCGCGAGGCAGCCGGCCTTCAGCCAGGTCGGCGCCTGCGGATGCTGCAGCGCAAACCAGAGCACGCGGGCATCGCCGCGCACCACCGTCCACAAACGCACCAGACGCTTCCACATCTCGCCACCTCCATCGCTTTCAGGCCGAACTTGCTGCCTGCGCTGCCTCCTGAACGGGGCAGCGCAGGCCATCGGTGTGACAGCGTACACGTTTCACCGCTGCCCTGCCGAGGGCCCGCCTTCAACGCCGCATGGCGGTCGACGGTTGACGCCTGGTCGGTGTTCAGGCTGGCTGGGTGGGCTCGAACTGGTCCCAGGCCTGCAGCGCCTCGGCGGCGTACATCAGCGCCGGGCCGCCGCCCATGTAGACCGACACGCCCAGCATCTCCTCGAACTCGGCGCGCGTGGCGCCCAGGCGGCGCAGGGCCTTGACGTGAAAGCCGATGCAGCCGGCGCAGCGCTGGCTCACCGCGATCGCGGTGGCGATCAGCTCCTTGTGCTTTTCCGACAGCGCGTTGTCGGCCAGCGAGCCCTGCGCCATCGCGCCGAAGCCCTGCATCGTGGCCTTCTGGCTCTGGCGGAAGGGGGCCAGGGACTTGGTGATCTGATGGGTCAGGGCCGGGTAGTCGGTGATCGCGCTCATGCACACTCCATGGGATTGAATACCGGGCACGGTACATCAAATGGGCGAACCTGCCTTGATGGATGACAAGGTGACCCGTCCTCGTTCGTTCCCGGCCGGGGTCTGCGTGACCAGCACTGCAGCGGCCCTTCGGCTAACCTGCGCGGCTTGCCTGCGCCGCCCGTGGCGGGCGTGGCGTGGTGCCGAAGGAGAGTCTGTCCGTGTTTGCCTGGTTCGAACGCCTTGTCGACCCCTATCCCGACGCGCTGCCGGGGACGCCGCCGCGTGGCCTGCTGCGCTTTGCCTGGGCGGGCACGCAGGGCCTGCGGCGCTACATCCTGGCGATGACGACGCTGACCGCGGCGATCGGCGCCTTCGAGGCGCTGCTGTTCGCGATGCTCGGGCGCATCGTCGACTGGCTCGGCGTCACGCCACCGCAGCGGCTGTGGGCCGAGCAGGGCGGCACGCTCGCCTGGCTGGCCGCGCTGCTGCTCGCCAGCCCGCTGGCGGTGGCGGCGCAGACGATGCTCAAGCACCAGACGCTGGCGGGCAACTTCCCGATGCGCCTGCGCTGGAACTTCCACCGCCTGATGCTCGGCCAGAGCATGGCCTTCTACCAGG
>DAOLLE010000147.1:0-7241 GCA_035331205.1 Burkholderiaceae bacterium | reverse complement strand
CGGGCCGGCCGCAGCGGCCGGCGCTTCAGCGCCCGCCGCCACGCAGCACCTCCGCCCGGCCGGCACGCTCGCGGGCATAGGCGGGCACGCTCCACAGGAACACCAGGACACCCAGCAGGTAGCAGCCCGTCGCCGAGGCCGCCAGGGCCCAGCGCAGGGCATCCTGGGCGAACAGGGGCACCAGCGCATCGCTGACCAGGCCGACCGCCAGCGGGCCGAAGCCGGCGCCGATCATCGTCAGCCCGAGGTTGAAGATCGCGATCGCGGTGGCGCGGCGGTGCGGTGCGATCAGCTCGGCCAGCACGGCATAGACCGGTGCGGTCCACCAGACCGCGGTGAGCCCGAACACGGCATAGAAGGCGATCGCGCGCGGCAGCTCGAAGCTGCCCAGCATCCAGCCACCGCCGGCCGGCATCAGGTAGAAGGCCAGGCTGGTCGGCACCGAAAGCAGGCAGCCCAGCGCCGGCACGCCCACCCGCCAGCGCGGGTCGCGCCGCGACAGGGTGTCGCACAGCCAGCCGCTCAGCAGAGCCCCCAGCGCGGCCATGAGGCCGCCCAGCAGGCCCATCACCGCGCCGGCGCCCTGCAGGCTCATGCCGTGGCTGCGCACCAGGAAGGCGGGCGTCCAGATGCCGATGCCATAGCCGGCGAAGCCCATCAGCAGGCCGCCCAGCGTGATGCGCAGGAAGGCCGGCGAGGCCCACAGGTCGCGCAGCAGGCGGCGCAGCGGCTCCGCGGGCGCAGCCGCGGCCGTGGCACTGTCCCAGCGCCCGCGTTGCGGCTCGGTGCCGGTGTAGCGCAGCAGCAGGGCGAGCAGCACGCCGGGCAGACCCATCCAGATGAAGGCGGCGCGCCAGCCATGGTGCTGCGCGATCCAGCCGCCCAGCGACAGGCCGAAGAGGATGCCCAGCTGCGGGCTCAGCCAGTACACGCCCATCGCTCGCCCCCGCCGCTGCGGCGGGTAATGGTCGGCCACCATGGACATCGACGGCGCGGTGCCACCCGCTTCGCCCACCGCCACACCCACGCGCGCCAGCGCCAGCGTCCAATAACCGGTGGCCGTGCCGCAGACCACCGTCATGGCGCTCCAGGCAGCGCAGCACCAGGCCACGAAGTTGCGCCGGTTGGCGCGGTCGGCGTAGCGCCCGAAGGGCACGGCCAGGCCGCTGTAGAACAGCGCGAAGGTCAGGCCCGACAGCAGGCCCATGGCCGTGTCGGAGACCTGGAACTCCTCCTTGATGGGCTGCATCAGGATGCCCATGATCTGCCGGTCGATGAAACTCATCATGTAGATGAGCAGCAACAGGATCAGGGTGTAGTGGCTGCGCCAGCCGTAGGCGCAAGCGGGGGGGGCCGGATCGGTCGGGTTCATCGCGGGATTCGCCTTTCGGGAGAATGCGCTGGGACTGGCGCCCCTGTGTGTTCGCTTGCGGGGCAGCTTGCCGCGTCCGGCAGGGCTCGACATACCGCAAACGGACGGGGTCGGCCCGATTCGGCCGGCACGCTGCGGCCGGGCAATCCCGGGGGCGCCCGCGCCTCAGCGCGACGACGCCGACGAGCCGCTCAGGCCTCGCCGGCGCCCAGCCAGGCGACGCTGTTCAGGAAGATGCGCACCAGCTCGGTCTGGCGACGCACACCGGTCTTGGAGAAGATCGAGCGCAGGTGCGCCCGCGCGGTGTTGCGGCGGATGTTGAGCGCCTCGGCCGCCTCTTCGAGCGACAGGCCGTTGGCCAGCTGGATCGCCAGCGCCGTCTCGGCCGGGGTGAGCTGGAACAGCTGCTGCGCCAGGCGCACCGGCGGCTGTGACTTGCCCTCGGTGTCGCGCACGAAAACCGCCACGCTGGGGCGCTGCTTGCCCTCGGTCCACTGGTCCGGCGAGATGCTCTGCACCACCACGCCCCAGCTGATCTCGCCCGAGGGGCGGCTGACGGACATAGCCTCGGTCAGACCGATGCGTGCACCCTGCGGGCGCTGCAGCGCATCGCGCACCAGGCGCTGCAACTTGCGGTTGTCGTTGACGTAGGTGGCCTCGAGCTGGCGGCCGACGACGCGCAGGCCGTCCTCCAGGTCGAGGATGCCGCGCGCCGCCGGGTTGCACTCGAGCACCTGGCCGCTCTGGTCCAGCACCACCACGCCGATCATCAGCTGCGCCATCGCGTGGCCGTACAGCGAGTTGACCTTGCGGTCCTGGTGCATCGACAGGTGCAGGTTCAACGCTCGCTTGATGTGCGGCAACAGCAGCCGCCCCAGCGCAACGTCGGCGGCCGAAAAGGCCGGCGCATCCTCCGGGCGGGTGATCCGGAAGCCGTAGACCCCACCGTCGCGCGTGCCGATGTCGGCCGCCAGGACGTGGAAGACGCCCAGCGGCGCGCACCAGTCGCGGTAATAGGCCGAGGCGCGCCAGTCGGCCTCGGACAGCACGTCCTGGAGGGTCAGCAGCCGGTCCGGCGGCATGCCGGTGAAGGGGCTGAGCGCGATCTGCGGGCAGCCGAGGTTGACGTTGGCCCGGCCGACGCCGGCCGAAACGATCAGGCCGTTGTCGGCGCCGCCACCCGGGCGAACGATCAGCGACGCATAGTTGCCGCGCAGGGCGCCACGCACCGCCTCCAGGCAGTCGGGCCAGCCCTGCGGGTCCAGCGCCGCCTCGTAGAGCGCGTCGAGCAGCTGACTGAAGCGCTCGGCCGACAGGTCGGAGCGCACCTCGGGTTCGCCCGTCGGGGTCACGGTGCGCGGGACATTGTCAGCATGCGGAGAAGTCATTGTCATTCGAGTGTATCGCCCGGTCACCGATCGCCACATCGGGGAAGACAGCGCCCCGGACCGGGGGTCACCCGATCTCGAAAAGCCCGGCGGCGCCCATGCCGCCGCCCACGCACATGCTGACCACCACCCAGCGGACACCGCGGCGGCGGCCTTCCAGCAGCGCATGCCCCACCAGGCGCGCGCCCGACATGCCGAAGGGGTGGCCGATCGCGATCGCGCCGCCGTCGACGTTGAGCCGGTCGTCGGGAATGCCCAGGGTGTCGCGGCAGTGGATCACCTGGCAGGCAAAGGCCTCGTTGATCTCCCACAGGCCGATGTCGGCCACCGTCAGGCCATGCCGCTTCAACAGCTTCGGGATGGCGAAGACCGGGCCGATGCCCATCTCGTCGGCCGCGCAGCCCGCCACCGCCAGGCCCCGGTAGCGGCCCAGCGGCGCCAGGCCCCGGCGCTGCGCCTCGGCGGCACTCATCAGCACGCAGGCCGACGCGCCGTCGGACAGCTGCGACGCGTTGCCGGCGGTGATGAACTCGCCCTCGGCCACCCACTGGCCCTTTTTCCAGACCGGCTTGAGCCGGGCCAGGCTCTCCAGCGTGGTGTCGGCGCGGTTGCCTTCGTCCTGGGCCAGTGTGACGGTCTCCTGGCCGGTCACATTGCCCTCCTTGTCGAAGAGCTGCTTCGTGCTCGTCAGCGGCACGATCTCGTCGGCGAAGCGGCCGGCGGCCTGTGCCGCGGCGGTGCGCTGCTGGCTGCGCAGCGCGTACTCGTCCTGCGCAGCGCGGCCGATGCCGTAGCGGCGGCTGACGATCTCGGCCGTCTCGATCATCTGGATGTAGGCGGTGGGCATGGCCGCCAGCACCGCCTGCGACTGCGCGCGGTGGCTGTTCTTGTGGGCGTTCTGCACCAGCGAGATCGACTCGAGCCCGCCAGCCACCGCGATGTCGAGCTCGCCGCAGACGATGCCCTTGGCCGCGGTGGCGATGCTCACCAGCCCGGAGGCGCACATGCGGTCGATCGTCATGCCCGCCACGCTGTCGGGCAGGCCGGCGGTGTAGGTGCACAGGCGGCCCAGGTTGTAGCCCTGCGTGCCCTGCTGTGCGGCGATGCCCAGCATCACGTCGTCGACCTCGGCGCCGTCGACGCCGGCGCGCTCCAGCGCGGCGCGGATCACGTGGCCGCCGAGCACCGGCGCCTCGGTGTCGTTGAAGGCGCCGCGGTAGGCACGGCCGATCGGCGTGCGCGCGGTCGAGACGATCACGGCTTCATTCATGGCATCCCATCCTCATTCGAAATACAGACGGCTGATCGTGTCGACCACGCAGCCGGGCTTGTCCTGGTCTTCGATCTCGACCGTGATGCGCACGACCACCTGCACGCCGCCACCGGCGATCGGCTCGGCGGCCACCACCTGGCCATGCCCGCGCACGCGCGCGCCCACCCGCACCGGCGCCGGGAAGCGCACCCGCTCGCAGCCGTAGTTCACGCCCATCTTCAGGCGCTCGTAGCGCAGCAGCTGCGGCAGGAAGAAGTTGGCCAGCGACAGCGTCAGGTAGCCGTGCGCCACGCAGGCGCCGAAGGGGCCGGCCCGGGCCCGCTCGGGGTCGACGTGGATCCACTGGTGGTCGCCGGTGGCCTCGGCGAAGCGGTCGATGCGCGACTGCTCGATGCGCAGCCAGTCGCTGCGGCCCAGGTCGGTGCCGACGGCGCCCTGCACCGCGGCGACGGAGTCGAAGGTGACGGCCATGGCGTTCAGGCCTGCTGCGACGACACCGACACGACCTCGCCGGTCATGTACGACGCGTAGTCACTGGCCAGGAAGACCATCACGTTGGCCACCTCCCAGGGCTCGGCACCGCGGCCGAAGGCCTCGCGCTCGGCAAGCTTCGCCAGCAGCTCCTCGGAGGCCGACTTCTTCAGGAAGGCGTGGATCGCGATCGAGGGCGACACCGCATTGATGCGCACGCCGTGCTCGGCCGCCTCCATCGCGGCGCAGCGCGTCAGCGCCATCACGCCGGCCTTGGCGGCGGCGTAGTGGGCCTGCTCGGCCTGCGCCCGCCAGCCCAGCACCGACGCGTTGTTGACGATCACGCCGCGGCGGCGCGGCTGCATCACCTGGAGCGCCGCGCGCGTCATGCGGAAGGTGCCGGTCAGGGTGATGTCCATCACCCGGTGCCAGTCCTCGTCGCTCATCTCGACCACGCGGCAGGCGCTGCCGAAGCCGGCGTTGTTGATCAGCACGTCGATGCCGCCGAGCTTGGCCTCGGCCGCCGCGATCAGCGCGTCCACCTGCGCCTGCTGGCTGACGTCGCAGAGCTGGCCGTGCACCGCCTGCAGGCCGGTCTCGCGCCGGATGGCCTCGACCGCCTCGCCCAGGCGGCGCTCGTGCACGTCGGAGATGAACAGGGCGCGGCAGCCCTCCTCGGCGCAGCGCCGCGCTGCGGCAAAGCCGATGCCGGCGCCGGCCGCGGCGGTGACCAGCACGGACTTGCCAGCAAGCAGGCCGTGCGCGGGGACATAGTCGGGGGCAGGATTCATGCAGGTACCAGGACTTCCTCGGCAGATCGAGCCCGCATGGTCAGCCGGCCCGCGCCCGGGCGCATCGTCCAGGCGGACGATCCCCGGCAGCGGCCGCCACCGTGGTCGGCGCGTCAGGCCCGCAGCTTAGGCGGCGGGTCGCGGCGCACGGGGCATGCCCAGCGCACGCTCGGCGATCAGGTTGAGCTGGATCTCGTTGGTGCCGGCGTAGATCGTGTCCGAGCGCGCGAACAGCGCCGACTGCTGCAGCAGCCGCAGCGCCAGCGGGTGCTCGCGCAGGTCGCCCTCGGCGCCGAGCACGTCGAAGGCCAGCTCGCCCAGGTCGCGGTGCCAGTTCGACCAGCAGTACTTGTACATCAGCGCTTCGGGGCGCAGCCGGCCGTCCTGCGCACCCGAAAGCATGCGCAGCGCGTTGTAGCGCAGCACGCGCAGGCCCGACCAGGCCCGCGCGATGCGCGCGCGCAGATGCGCATCGCGCGCCGCGCCGTTGGCCCGCGCCAGCTGCACCACCTGCTCCAGCTCCTGGGTGAAATGCATCTGCTGGCCCAGCGTGGAGGCGCCGCGCTCGAAGGCCAGCAGCGCCATCGCCACCGCCCAGCCCTGCCCGGGGGTGCCGACGACGTCCTCGGCGCGCGCGCAGGCGCCGTCGAAGAAGACTTCGTTGAACTCGGCCCCGCCGGTGAGCTGGCGGATCGGCCGGATCTCGACGCCCGGCTGGTCCAGCGGCAGCAGCAGGAAGGTCAGGCCCTGGTGGCCGCGCGAGCCGGGCTCGCTGCGCGCCAGCACGAAGATCCAGTCGCACTCGCGCGCCCAGGAGGTCCAGACCTTCTGGCCATGAAGGCGCCAGCCGCCCGTGGCCGGGTCCGGCGTCGCGCGGGTCTGCACGTTGGCCAGGTCGGAACCGGCACCGGGCTCGGAGTAGCCCTGGCACCAGAACTCGGTGCCGGCGCGGATGCCGGGCAGGAAGCGCTGGCGCTGCGCCGCACTGCCCATGGCCAGCAGCGTCGGGCCGAGCAGCCCCTCGCCGAGGTGGCCCAGCCGCCCGGGCCCGCCCGCGCGGGCGTACTCCTCGTGAAAGATCAGCTGCTGCTCGATGGCCAGGCCGCGGCCGCCCCATTCGCGCGGCCAGCCGACGCAGGTCCAGCCGCCGTCGGCCAGCTCGCGCTCCCAGGCCTTGCGCAGCGCCAGGTCGGCCTCCTCGTCGCCCGGGCCGCCGCGGTGGCGCAGCGGCTCGAAGCGGCCGCGCAGGTGCTCGGCCAGCCAGCCGGCCACCTCGGCACGGAAGGCCTCTTCTTCAGGGGTGAAATCCAGGCGCATCGGTTCGTCTCGGAGCGGGTCTCGGGCGGCCGGCGGTCCGGCCGCGGAGTCGGGGTGGTCTGGCTCAGTCCAGCAGCGCCGCGGCGATGCGCGCGTGCCACTGGTCGGGCGAGCCCAGCCAGTGCCGGCCGGCCAGGGCGCGCTTGAAGTACAGCTGCGGGTCGTACTCCCAGGTGAAGCCCACGCCGCCGTGCAGCTGGATGGCCTCCTGGGCACAGAAGCAGAAGGTCTCGCTGGCACGCGCCTTGGCCGCACCGCATTCGAGCCGCAGCGGGGCGGCCGCGTCGGTCGACGGCGTGAGCGCATCGGCCAGCGCCGCGGCGCCGTAGACCTGCGAGCGGGTGGACTCGATGGCCACCATCATCTGCGCGCAGCGGTGCTTGACGGCCTGGAAGGCGGCGATCGCCTGGCCGAACTGGCGCCGCTCGGCGGTGTAGGCCAGCGTCAGGTCCAGGCACTGCTGCGCGCCGCCGAGCTGCTCGGCCGCGAGCAGCAGCGCCGCGTGCGCCTCGATGGCCTCCAGCGTCGCCGGGGCCAGCGCGCCGGCGTCGACGCGGGCCTCCTCGCCCAGCTGCACGCCGTCGAGCTGCAGCTCGGCGATCGGGCGGGTGACGTCCCAGGTCGGCCGG
>DAOLLE010000146.1:0-7295 GCA_035331205.1 Burkholderiaceae bacterium | reverse complement strand
GGCCGACGAGGTCTTCGACCTGATGGAGAAGTTCGCCGGCTACGGCTTCAACAAGTCGCACGCTGCCGCCTACTCCCTGCTGGCGTACCACACGGGCTGGATCAAGCGCCACTACACGGCCGAGTTCTTCGCGGCCAACATGACCATCGAACTCGACGACACCGACAAGCTGAAGGTGCTGCGAGACGATGCGATGAAGAACTTCCGCATCGGCTTCGAGGCACCGGACGTCAACCTGGGCGTCTACCGCTTCGAGCCGGCGCCGGGCAAGGCGGGGGACCGGCTGATCCGCTACGGGCTGGGCGCCATCAAGGGCACCGGCCAGGGCGCGATCGAGGCCATCGTCGAGGCGCGCAACGAGGGCGGCCCGTTCAAGTCGATCTTCGACTTCGCCACCCGCGTGGACCGCAAGCGCATCAACAAGCGCGTGGTCGAGGCGCTGATCAAGGCCGGCGCCTTCGACCGCCTGCACCCGCAGGGCATCGAGGGCCGCGCCGAGCTGCTGGCCAGCGTAACGCTGGCCTTCGAGTACGCCGACACCCAGGCCGCGCACGCCTCGCAGGGCGGCCTGTTCGACATGTTCGGCGACGCGCACGGCAGCAGCACCCAGGAGCCGGAATACAACGCCGCCGAGGCCTGGGACGTCAAGACCCGCCTGGGCCACGAGAAGGTGGCGATCGGCTACTTCTTCAGCGGCCACCTCTTCGACCAGGTGGGCGCGGAGGTGCGCCAGTTCGCCAAGCGCGAGGTGGCCGACGTCTCCGACAGCCGCGACCCGCAGACGCTGGCCGGCGTGATCACCGACCTGCGCATCGTCAACGGTCAGCGTGGCAAGGTGGCGATCTTCAAGCTCGACGACAAGTCCGGCGCGATCGAGGCGGTGATCGGCGAGGAGCTGCTGGGCGCCAACGCGTCGCTGCTCAAGGACGACGAGGTGGTCATCCTGGTGGGCAAGGCCCAGCCGGACCGCTTCTCCGGCGGGCTGCGCTTCAACGTTCAGCAGATTTCCGACCTGCCCACCGCCCGCTGCCGCCACGCCCGCTACCTGCGCGTGCCGGTCAGCGCCAGCAGCACGGCGCAGCTGCCGCCGCTGGAGACCATCCTGCGCAACTTCCCGCCCAAGCGCGTGGCCGCCGAGGACGGCGAGCAGGTCCTCGGCACCGCGGTGCGCCTGCAGCTACAGCGCCCGGGCGCCACCGGCGAGATCGACCTGGGCGAGACGGCGCGCTTCTTCCCCAGCGACGCCGCGCTGGCCACCTGGCGCAGCGCCACCCAGGGTGGCTGCACGCTGGTCTATGCCGAGTCGGCCTGACGCAGCCACCGCATTCAGGGGGCTGCGGCGCCGCGACACAGAACATTACCTGGCGACACGTCGGCGACAAGCGCAACGGCCGCGTTGAATGCGCAGGGCCGCCGAGCTGTGACCGGCGCCCGTCAGGAGTGTGTCCCATGACCTTGTGGAAGATGACCGCCGCGCTGGGCCTCGGCCTCGCGGCGATCCTCCCGGCCCGCGCCGAAGTGGGCGTGTCGATCGAAATCAGCCAGCCCGGCGTCGCCGGGCGCATCGACATCGGCCGCTTCCCGATGCCGCAGGTGATCCTGCCGCAGCCGGTGATCATCCGCCCGGCCCCGCCGCCGCCCCGTGCCGTCGCGCCGCTGCCACCACCCGAACCGGTCTACCTCTGGGTACCGCCGGGCCATCAGCGCAACTGGGCGCGCCACTGCGAGCGCTACCACGCCTGTGGCGTGCCGGTGTACTTCGTGCGCGACGACTGGTACCACCGCGAGGGCCCGGGCCGCGACGGCAGCCATCGCCACCGCGACCGGGATCGCGATGGGTGGCGAGACGGCGGGCGGGACGGGGGCTGGGACCGCGACGATCACGACCGGGGCCGCGGCCATGGTCACGGTCGCGGCCACGACCGCTGAGCCGAGGGCGCACCGGCCAGCCGACGCGCGGCGCGATCGCACCAACTGACCGATCCGCAGCGCGTTTTTTCAGAATCCGGGCCGCGGTGGCTCGCTCCTAGACTGCGATCACCATGCAGACGCCGCCCACCCTCGCCCGACCCGCTCTGCCCGCTTCAGGTTCGTCGCGCACGGCAGGTCCGGTCACCGGCCTGCTGCTCACCGGTGGCGGCGCCCGGGCCGGCTACCAGGTCGGCGTGCTGCAGGGCATCGCCCAGATCGCCCGGGAAGCCGGCGCGCCCTGCGGCCACGGCGGTGCCAGCCCCTTCCAGGTGATCGCCGGCACCTCGGCCGGGGCGATCAACGCCGCCGCGCTGGCCTGCCGCAGCGACCGCTTCGACCACGCGGTGGCGGATCTGGTGGACGTCTGGGCCCACTTCCACGCCGAGCAGGTCTACCGCGCCGACTCGCTGTCGGTCATTCGCACCGGCGCCCCCTGGCTGACGATGATGTCCTTCGGCTGGGCGCTGGCGCGGTTTCGCAAGCTGCGCCCGCGTTCGCTGCTGGACAACGGCCCGCTGGAGGCGCTGCTGCAGCGCATGGTGCCCTTCGACCGCCTGCCCGGCCTGATGGCCGCCGGCCACCTGCGCGCGCTGGCCGTCACCGCCTCCAGCTACACCAGCGGCCACCACGTCACCTTCTACGAGAGCCCGCACGAGCTGCCGCCCTGGACGCGCTCGCAGCGCATCGCGGTGCGCAGCCCCATCGGCGTGCGGCACCTGCTGGCGTCGTCGGCGATCCCCTTCCTCTTCCCGGCCATGTCGCTGGACATGGCCTACGACCACGAGTGGTTCGGCGACGGCTCGATGCGCCAGGCCGCTCCGATCTCACCGGCGGTGCACCTGGGCGCCGAGCGCATCCTGGTGATCGGCGCCGGGCGCATGCACGAGCCCAGCGAGCGCCAGGTGCCCGGCAACGGCTACCCCAGCGTGGCGCAGATCGCCGGCCACGCGCTGTCCAACATCTTCCTGGACGCGCTGGCGGTGGACGTCGAGCGCCTGCAGCGCATCAACGCCACGCTGTCGCTGCTGTCGCCCGAGGCGCGCGCGCGCACCCCGCTGCGCCCGATCGAGGCGCTGGTGATCGCCCCGACGCAGCGGCTGGACGACCTGGCGGGCCAGCACATCGACAGCCTGCCGCTGACCATCCGCACGCTGCTGCGTGCGGTGGGCGTGTCCGGCTCGGCGCAGGCCGGCGGCATGGCCCGCGGCTCGGCGCTGGCCAGCTACCTGCTGTTCGAGTCGGCCTACACCCGCGAGCTCATCGCGCTGGGGCTGGCCGACACGCTGGCCCGGCGCGACGAGGTGCTGCGCTTCTTCGGCTGGCCGGCCACGGCACAGGCCGGCGGGCCTCAGCTGCTGCCCCGAGACGGCGACCGTGACATACCGGCGCTCGCAGCCGCGGGCTGAGTGCCACTCACTGCGAGGCCTTGCGCCCCGGCTTGATCGCCTTCGCAGCGACGGCCGGCGTCGCCGAGCGCCCGAACGGCGTGCCATTGACCGTCAGGCCCGACTCGGAAAGCTTCGCCGCATTGCCGGCGCCGACGCCCTTGATGCGCAGGATCAGGTCGTCCCAGTCCTTGAAGGGCGAGCGCTTGCGCTCCTCGATCAGGCGCGCCGAGGTTGCCGGCCCGATGCCCTTGACCGATTCGAGCTCGGCCTGACTGGCCTGATTGACCTCGACGGCACCCCAGGCCGGCGCCGCCAGCGATAGCGCAATCGCTGCGGCGCTGAGCAACGCGGCGAGCAGCCCCCGGCCGTTGCCCAGGCGGATGCCTACCGCCATGCCTTGTCCCATTTGCTGTCCCATGTCGTATCCCCTTTCCTTCGATGGACGCCTCACCGCCGGCCGACCCCCGACCGGCGCAACCACGATAGACCTGTGCAGCCCAATGGCGATTCACCCCTTGGAGGGATCCGATGGGGGGAGCACACGCCCCCGGGCTGATCGGGGCCAAGGCGGGAGCGATCGGGTAGCGGACAATCCCGGGTTGCGCCGCACCACGGCGGCGCCCCGCCTCGACACCATGACCCACCCCGTTTGCGCGGACGCCATCCGCCTCATTCGATGAGCGCCCCCCCTGCCCTGTCCAACGCCGAAACCGCGCGCCGCCTCAAGCACTATTTCTGGCCTCAGCGCTGGGGCATGGCCGCCTCGATGCTCGCCTTCCTGCTCGGTTCGGCCACCGAACCGCTGATCCCCAAGCTGCTGCAGATCGCGCTGGACGAAGGTTTCCTGGCTCAGCCCACCTTCCCGCTCTGGTCGGTGCCGGTGGCGCTGATCGGGCTGTTCATGCTGCGCGGGCTGTTCAGCTTCATCGGCACCTACATGCTCAGCCGCAGCACCTCGCGCGCGGTGCTGGACCTGCGCCAGGAGCTCTCGGCCTCGCTGCTGCGCGCCGACGCTGCGGTGTTCACGCGCGTGACGCCCGGCGTCGCGGTGGCCAAGGTCATCAACGACCCGCAGAACATCGCCGGCCAGCTCGGCGGCGCGATGATCACCTTGCTGCGCGACGGCACCACCGCGATCGCGATGCTGACCTACCTGTTCTGGCAGAACTGGCAGCTCACGCTGCTGTCGATGGTCACCGTGCCCGTCCTGTCGGTGGGCGTGCGCGCGGTACACCGCCGGGTGCAGCGCGTGGGCGGGCTGGCCTACGAGGCCCAGCTGCGGCTGGTCAACGTCGTCGACGACATGGCGCGCGCCTGGCGCGTGATCCGCACCTTCGACGCCGGCCACTTCGAGCACGGCCGCTTCGAGCGCGAGGCCCGTGAGGTCCAGCGCATGACGCTCAAGGGCGCGGCCGCCTCGGCGATGATGACCCCGGTGTCGCAGCTGGCGGCCAGCTTCGGCGTGGCGGCGATCGTCACGATGGCGCTGTACCAGGCGCAGACCGGCACCGGCAGCGTCGGCAGCTTCGCCGGCTACGTCGCCGCGCTGCTGCTGCTGGTGTCCAAGACCCGCCCGCTGACCGATGTGTCGCAGCCGATCACCGGCGCATTGATCACCGCGCGCGGCTGCTTCGAACTGCTGGACGCACCGGCCGAGCCCGACCAGGGCACGCGCAGTCTGGCGCGTGCACGCGGTCACGTCGTCTTCGACGCGGTGCAGGTCGCCTACCCCGGCGCAGAACGGCCCGCCCTCGACGGCCTGAACCTGCGCATTGGCGCCGGCCAGACCGTCGCGCTGGTGGGCAGCTCGGGCGCGGGCAAGACCACCGTCGTCAACGCGCTGCTGGGTTTCGCGTCACCATCGGCCGGCCACCTGACGCTCGACGGCATCGAACTCGCCGAGCTGCGCAAGGCCGACCTGCGCCGCCAGTTCGCGGTGGTGTCGCAGGACATCGTGCTCTTCGACGCCTCGATCGCCGACAACGTCGTCTACGCCCAGCCGCGCGACCTGACCCGCGTCGAGACCTGCCTGCGCGCAGCCGCGCTCTGGGAGCACGTCGCCAGCCTGCCCGAGGGCATCGAAGCCCCCATCGGCGTCAATGGCAGCCGCCTGTCAGGCGGTCAGCGCCAGCGCCTGGCGATCGCCCGCGCGCTGTACAAGGACGCCCCGATCTGGATCCTCGACGAGGCCACCTCCGCGCTGGACACCGAGAGCGAACGCGCCATCCAGCAGGCGCTGGAGCAGTGGCACGGCCAAAAGACGATGATCGTCATCGCCCACCGGCTGAGCACGATCCGCAATGCGGACCAGATCGTGGTGATGGAGAACGGCCGGGCGGTGGAAGCCGGCCGGCACGCCGAGCTGATTGCGCTGGGCGGCCGTTACGACTCGATGGTGCGCGCCCAGGCGCACGACTGATGGGCCCGGGCGCTGGCCGTCTCGCGGCCAGGGGAGCCACACCGAAATCAGGCGGCCAGCGCCGTCGGCTGTGAAGCGGGCACGGGGTTTCTGGACGCCAGGGTCAAGCGCGGGCGCAACAGGTCGTGGTGCTGACGCACCAGGGACTCGAAGGAGAAGTGCACACGCACATAGTCCTGCCCCAGATCCCCGAGCGTGGCACACAAGGTGTCATCACGCAGCAACTCGACGATCTGGGCCGCCTGTGCCTCGGCGCTGTCGCGCACCCGACACACCGCCTCGAGATCCACCAGTCCCTGCGCCCCCACCGACGTGGTCACCAATGGCAGTCCGGCAGCCAGCGCCTCGACCACCTTGTGTTTCACACCGGCACCGAAGCGCAGCGGCACGACCGCGACACGATGCGAGGCGTACAGCTGTGCCAGACGTTCGTCGGTGACCCAGCCGGTCACCTCGACCTGCGGCCCAGCCAATGCCTTGACCCCCTCGGTGGGCTTGGAGCCGACGAGGGAGAGTCGCGCCCCCGGCACCTCCGCCCAGACGAGCGGCATCACCTCGCCCACCAGCCATTGCGCCGCATCGACGTTGGGCGGGTGGCCAAACCCGGCCACGAAAATCAGCGAGGGCTCGACGGCCACAGGGCGATGCGCTGCGGGCTCCAGGCAGTAGGGCTGCACCAGGCGCGCGTCACAGGCCGGGAACCTTGCCTTGACCTCATCAACCTCCTCCTGAGCAAAGTAGACGCTCGTGTCCACCTGCTGCCAGAGGTCGGATTCGATCTGGTAGGACGCGTCCGACGCCGCGTGCAGCCGGGGACTGTCCTCCAGCTCGGCCTGCGCCGCAAGGCGGCGGTAGTGCAAGTCATGGCCGTAGTAAACGATGCGCGCAGACGGCTGATCCCGGCGCAAGCCTGCAACAAAGCGCATCGAGGGCTCAGGCCGGTGCACGAAGGCCGCATCGATGCGGCGCCCGTATTGAGCCACCCAGGTGTCGAAGTCCGGCCGCAGCGACCCTGCCAGCACCTCCACGCCCTGCTGGCGCAGTCCTTCGGCGTACTGGCCGGGTTCGGCGGGGTTCTCGGGCCAGAACTTGACGATGCAGCCCAGCGCGACCAGCGCATCGATCGATTCCTGCACCGCGCGAGAGCCGGCGTCGTTGTCCGGCTGAACCATCAGGTCGTTGGTGACCAGCACAATGCTGCGGGCCTGGGCGCGATCGGCCGCCACCAGGATGTTCCGGTCGTCGTTGGCCAAGTGGTCACGCGCCAGCACCTCGCGCCACTTGGCGAGGAACTTCTCGGCGTTGACAACCTGGTAGCGCTTGATGCCACTGCCCACATCGGTGCCGTTCGACACCCCTTCGAAGTGGATCACCGTCGACGCCGGCTGGTAGATCACCCGCCGCCCGGCCTGGCGGACCTGCATCGCCAGGTCGGTGTCCTCGTAATAGGCTGGGCAGAAACGCTCGTCGAAGCCTCCCAGGCGGCGCCAGAGCTTGCCCTCGACCATGATCGCGGC
>DAOLLE010000145.1:0-7317 GCA_035331205.1 Burkholderiaceae bacterium | reverse complement strand
TTCATCGACGACGACGAGCTGGTCGAGATCACGCCCAAGAGCATCCGCCTGCGCAAGCGCCACCTGGTCGAGCACGAGCGCAAGCGCGCCGCCCGCGAGAACGCATGACCGGCGCGCGGCACGCCCGCGCCGTCGGCCTGATGGTGCTGGTCACGCTGCTTTGGAGCAGCGCGGGGGTGGTGTCGCGCCATCTGGAAGCGGCCCAGGGTTTCGAGGTCACCTTCTGGCGCAGCGCCTTCAACGCCATCGCGCTGATCGGGGCGCTGAGCGTGCTGCGGGGCCCCGCGCTCTGGACCGGGCTGTGGCGCGCACCGGCGCTGCTCTGGCTGTCCGGCCTGTGCTGGGCGGTGATGTTCACCGCCTTCATGCTCGCGCTGACGCTCACTGCGGTGGCCAACGTGCTGGTGACGATGTCCATCGGCCCGCTGCTGACCGCGTTGCTGGCGCGCATCGCGCTGGGTCACCGCCTGCCGCGGCGCACCTGGGGCGCGATCGCGGTGGCCGGCGTGGGCATCACCTGGATGTTCGCCCGCGAGGTGCAGGCCGCCGACGCGCGCAGCCTGCTGGGCATGGGGGTGGCGCTGGCGGTGCCGGCAGCGGCGGCGGTGAACTTCACCGTCATGCAGCACGCGCTGCACCGCCGCATCGACCCGGACGAGAGCCTGGGCGGCACGCTGGGGGGCGAATCCCCGGCCACGCCCGACATGCTGCCGGCCGTGCTGGTGGGCGCGCTGCTGTCCTCGGCGGTGACGCTGCCGCTGGCCTGGCCGCTGCAGGCATCGAACCACGACCTGCTGCTGCTGGCCGGGCTGGGTGTGTTCCAGCTCGCGCTGCCCTGCCTGATGGTGGTGGGGCTGACGCGCGTGCTGCCGGCGCCCGAGATCTCGCTGCTCGGGCTGCTCGAAGTGCTCTTCGGTGTGCTCTGGGCCTGGCTGGGTGCGGGTGAAGCGCCGGGCTCGAGTGCGCTGGTGGGCGGCACGCTGGTGCTGGGGGCCCTGGTGGCCAACGAACTGGCCGCGCTGCATGGCCGGCGCAGCACCGCCCCGGAGGGCTGACGGCCGCACCGCGGCCGGCTGGGGGTTCGGGGTTCAGGGCGCGGGTCCGACCGAGCTGCCCGGTGCAAACACCGGCTGACGCAGCACCTGCTGTGGGGGCGCATCGGGCTGGCGAATCACCCGCAGCAGCATGTCGGCCAGGGTTCGGCCCGCTTCGTGGGCCGTCGGCTGCTCGATCGCGGCAACGCTCTGGCCCACCAGCAGGGTGTCGGGCGGCACACCGTCGTAGACGATCACCGAGATGTCGCGGCCGATCTCCACCCGCTGGTCCAGCAGCGCGCGCACCACACCGATGCCGCAGAGGTTGTCGTCGACGAAGATCGCGGTCGGCCGCGGTGAGAGGGCCAGCAGGCATTGGGCGGCCTCATAGCCGGCGCGGCGCGACAGGCCGGTCTCGATCACGGCCTCGGCGCGCACCGGCAGACCGGCCTCGCTCAGTGCGCGCAGAAACCCGGCTCGGCGCTGCGCGGCGAAATTAAGGTGCTGCGGCGCCAGAACACAGGCGATGTCCCGGTGGCCCAGGCGCACCAGTTCCCGCACGGCCATCGCACCGCCGGCCTCGTTGTCGAAGTCGAACCAGGAAAAGTCGTCGCAGCGGCCGGTGCGGCCGTAGGCGACGAAGGGAAAGCCGGCGGTACGCAGGTAGTCGATGCGCGCGTCCTCGACCTGCGTGCGCGCCACGATCACGCCGTCGACCCGACCGCCACGCAGGAGGCGGTCGTAGGTGCGCAGCTCGGCGTGGGAACGGGCAGAAGCGATCAGCAGATCCATGTCCTCGGCTTCGAGCCGCTCGGACATGCCCTCGACGACGAAGAGGAAGTTGGGGTCACCCAGGTCTCCCGCCTCCAGCGGGTAGACGATGCCCACCGCATCGGCCTGACCACGAGCCAGGCGGCGGGCCGCCGAGTTGGGCTGGTAGCCCAGCTCCTGGGCCATCTGCGCGACGCGCTCGCGCGTCTTCGCGCTGACGTCGGTGTAGCCGTTGAGCGCGCGGCTCACCGTGGTCTGCGACAGGCCGAGGCGTGCGGACAGTTGCTTCAGATCGATCGACACGGCGTTCCACCCGGTTTGCATCTGCAGGAAACGCGGGGATTGTCTCAAACCCACCCCTTCAGCCGCGCCCGTGCCGTCAGGGTCATGGGTGCCGTGCCCACTGCCGTCGCAGGCCCTGCCAAGCTCACGCGCTGGCCACGCGGGTGAGGTAGAGGCGTGCCTCCCAGGGGCGCAGCAGCGACTCGGGCGCTGGCTCGCCGGAAGGGAGCAGCCCCCCAAGGTTGCCCAGCAGCAGCTCGGCAGCGTCACGTGCCAGCGCGGCAGGCCAGTTGAAAGCCTGCGCCTCGGCGCTGAAATTGCACAGCACCAGCAGCACCTGGTCGCCCAAGGTGCGGGTGTAGACGTCGAGCTGGCGGTGCTCGGGCAGCAGCTGGGCGTAGCGCCCATGCACAAACACCGGATAGCGCCGCCGCAGCTCGATGAGCCGGCGGTAGTGGTGGAACACCGAGTCCGGGTCGGCGTAGGCCTGCTCGGCATTGATCTCGACGCTGTTGGGGTTGACGCCGATCCAGGGTGTGCCGCCGGTGAAGCCGGCCTGCGGACCGGCCGTCCACTGCATTGGCGTGCGGGCGTTGTCACGGCCCTTGCGGCGGATCGCGGCCAGGGTCTGCGCTGGGCTCTCGCCGCGCTGGATGACCGCCTCGCGGTAGAAGTTCAGCGTTTCGATGTCCCGGCAGTCGTCGATCGAGGCGAAGGGCAGGTTCGTCATGCCCAGCTCCTCCCCCTGGTAGACGTAGGGCGTGCCCTGCATCCCGTGCAGGAAGATCGCCAGCATCTTGGCCGACTCGACCCGGTAGCGCCCGTCATCGCCGAAGCGCGACACCGGGCGTGGCTGGTCGTGGTTGGACAGATACAGGCTGTTCCAGCCCTGGCCGGCCAGCGCCTCCTGCCAGCGCGTCATGGTGGCTTTCAGGTCACGCAGGTCGAGCGGCTTGAAGGCCCACTTGCCGCCGACCGTCCCCCCGACGGAATCGAGGTCCATGTGCTCGAACTGGAACAGCATGTTGAGCGCACCGGTCTCGGGGTTCGTCAGCTCGCGGCCCTGCGTGATGGTGGCCAGCGGCGCCTCGCCGACGGTGATGGTGTCGTAGTGGTCCAGCACCTGCTCGCGCATCTCGCGCAGGAACTCCAGCAGGCGCGGACCGTTGCAGGTCATCGGGAAGCTGGGCTGCAGGAAGCCCTCGCGCACGACGGGCGCATCCGGCAGGCTGCCGTCGGCGTTCCACGGCTTCGAGATCATGTTGATCACGTCCATGCGGAAGCCGTCGACGCCCTTGTCGAGCCAGAAGCGCATGACGTCGTAGACCTCGGCCCGCAGCGCCGGGTTCTCCCAGTTCAGGTCCGGCTGCTTGCGGCTGAACATGTGCAGGTAGTACTCGCCGGTCGGCTCGTTCCATTCCCACACCGAGCCGTTGAAGGCGGCCTCCCAGTTGGTGGGCGGCGAGCCGTCCGGCTTGGGGTCGCGCCAGATGTAGTGGTCGTGGTACGGGTTGTCACGGCTGGAGCGGGCCTGGCGGAACCACTCGTGCTCGTCGGAGCTGTGGTTGACGACCAGATCCATCATCAGCTTGATGCCCCGCGCGTGCATGCCGGCCAGCATCGCGTCGAAGTCGGCCATCGTGCCGAACTCGGGGGCGACATTGCGGTAGTCGCTGATGTCGTAGCCGTTGTCGTCCTGCGGCGAGGCGTAGATCGGTGACAGCCAGACCACGTCGACCCCGAGTTGCTGCAGGTGATCGAGCCGGCTGGTGATGCCCGGCAGATCGCCGATGCCATCCCCATTGGTGTCCTGGAAGCTGCGCGGGTAGATCTGGTAGACAACGGACTGCTTCCACCAGTCGTGGCGCGGGTTCATGGTCTGGTTCACGGTCTGGTTCATGCTCGGGCTCCAGTTCGTCTCGGCTCAGGTCGGCAGCTCGACGGTGCGGGAGAAGGCCAGGCCGGCGGCGTCGAACAGGTGGCACTGCTCGGGGCGCAGGCGCAGCGTCACGCGGTCGCCGGCCGTGTTGCCCGCATAGCCCTCGACACGCAGCGTGACCATCGGCAGGTCCTTCGCCACGTCGAGGTAGAGCATCGACGCCTCGCCCAGGCGCTCCATCTGGCGCACCGAGGTGTGCAGCGCCGAGCCGGGCCCGTCCTCGCCGGCCAGCAGATGCTCCGGGCGGATGCCCAGCGACACCGCCTCGCCCGCCTTGGCGCGGCGCGCGTCCACCGCGACGGTGACCTGCTCGCCATGCACCTCGACGACCGCATGCGTGGCCTCGGCCCGCACCAGCCGGCCGGGCAGGATGTTCATCTTCGGCGAGCCGATGAACTCGGCGACGAAGAGGTTCTGCGGCCGGTGATAGAGGTCCATCGGCGAGCCGAACTGCGCCACGCTGCCGTGGTCCTGCACGCCCTGGCCGGCGCGCAGCAGCACGATCTTGTCGGCCAGCGTCATGGCCTCGACCTGGTCGTGCGTCACGTAGATCATGCTGGCGGTGCCGATGTCGTGGTGCAGCTTGGCGATTTCCAGGCGGGTCTGCACGCGCAGTGCGGCGTCCAGGTTGGACAGCGGCTCGTCGAAGAGGAAGACGTCCGGCTCCTTGACGATGGCCCGGCCGATCGCGACGCGCTGACGCTGCCCCCCCGACAGCTGCTTGGGCAGGCGCTCCAGCAGTGGCGTGAGCTGCAGGATGTCGGCGGCCTTCTTGACCTTCTTCTCGATCGTGAGCTTGTCGGCGCCGAACACGCGCAGGCCGAAGGCCATGTTCTCTGCCACCGTCATGTGCGGGTACAGCGCGTAGCTCTGGAACACCATCGCGACGCCGCGTTTGGCCGGTTCCAGCTCGTTGACCACCCGCCCGCCGATCGACAGCTCGCCCGAGGTGATGCTCTCCAGCCCAGCGACCATGCGCAGCAGCGTGGACTTGCCACAGCCCGAGGGGCCGACGAAGACGCAGAACTCGCCTTGGGCGATGCTGATGTTGGCGTCCTTGATGGTGTAAGGCAGGTTCGGCGCGTAGCGCTTGCAGACCTGGCTGAAGTCGATGCGGGACATGGGGGCCTCGTGGCTGCGTTGCGTCGGTGGGCGGGCGTGGCCACCCGGTCAGGACAGATGGGCGATCAGGCCGCCCCAGGGCGCGAGTTCGATGCCCTCGGCATCACAGCGCCCACCCGTCACGCCGCTGGCGGTGCACACGCTGGCGACCCACAGGTTGGCGGGCAGGTCCAGGCGCGCCGGGCGGTCGCTGAAGTTGTAGGCACAGAGCAGGCGCTGGCGGCCGTCTTCGCGCACGAAGGCAAAGACCTGCTCGTGCGACGGCAGCAGCGTTTGCGAGCCGGCGATGAGCGCCGGCTGCTGGCGGCGCCAGCGCAGCAGGCGGCGGTAGAAGTGCAGCAGTGACCGGGTGTCGGCCTCCTGACGATCCACCGCCAACGGGCGATGCGTTTCGGCCAAGGGCAGCCAGGGCCGGGTACTGCCGCTGCCAAAACCCAGGTCGGTGGCCTCGGCCACCCAGGGTATCGGCGTGCGGCAGCCATCGCGGCCCTTGAAGTCGGGCCACATCTCGATGCCGTAGGGGTCGTGCAGGTCCTCGTAGGCGATGTCCGCCTCGGGCAGACCCAGTTCGTCGCCTTGGTAGACACAGGGTGAGCCGCGCAGCGTCATCTGCAGCGCGGCAGAGATGCGCAACAGGCCGGGCGTGGCCGTGCCAGCGTCACCCCATCGCGTGGCCAGGCGGGTCACGTCGTGGTTGGACAGGGCCCAGCAGGGCCAGCCGTTGCCGATCACCTGCTCGACACGCGTCATCAGAGCGTGCAGGAAGGGGGCGTCATGCGGATGGCCGAGCAGGTCGAAGCAGTAGGCCATGTGCAAGCGACCTTCGCCGTCCGGGCCGGTGCTGGTGTACTCGGCCATGCGGGCCAGGCCGTCGTCATCCCCGATCTCGCCAACCATCGTGGTGTGCGGGTACTGGTCGAGCAGGGCGCGCAGGCGCTGCAGGAAGGCCAGGTTTTCCGGCTGGCTCTTGTCGTGGCGGTGCCACTGCCAGGCGTAGGGGTTGAGCGAGTTGACCGCCGGATCCTCACCGGTCGGCCGACCCCGCGGCGGGTTGTCGCGCAGCTGGGCGTCGTGGAAGTAGAAGTTGGCGGTGTCCAGGCGGTAACCGTCCACGCCGAGGTCGAGCCAGAACTTCACCGTGGCGAGCAGGGCGTCCTGGACCGCCGGGTTATGGAAGTTCAGGTCCGGCTGGCTGGTCAGGAAGTTGTGCAGGTAGTACTGGCAGCGCCGCGTGTCCCAGTGCCAGGCGCTGCCACCGAAGATGGAGAGCCAGTTGTTGGGCGGCGTGCCGTCGGCCTTGGGATCGGCCCAGACGTACCAGTCGGCTTTCGGGTTGTCGCGGCTGGCGCGGCTTTCCTTGAACCAGGGGTGCTGGTCGCTGGTGTGCGAGAGCACCTGGTCGATCATCACCTTCAGGCCCAGGCCGTGGGCGGTGTCGAGCAGGCTGCGAAAGTCGGCCAGCGTGCCGAAGATCGGGTCGACGTCGCAGTAGTCGCTGACGTCGTAGCCGTAGTCCTTCATCGGCGAGGTGAAGAAGGGCGACAGCCAGATCGCGTCGACGCCCAGCGCGGCCACGTAGGGCAGGCGCGCGGTGATGCCCGGCAGGTCGCCGATGCCGTCGCCGTTGCTGTCGGCAAAGCTGCGCGGGTAGATCTGGTACACGACGCCGCCGCGCCACCAGCCGTTGTTGGGTGCTTTCATGATGCAGGGAGCTCCTATGGGGCGATCAGCCCTTGACGGCGCCGGCGGTCAGGCCCGAGACGATCTTTTTCTGGAAGGCGAGCACGAGGCCGATCAGCGGCAGCGTCACCAGCACGGAGGCGGCCATGATCTTTCCCCAGGGGATCTCGTACTTGCTGGCACCACTGATCAGCGAGATCGACACCGGCACGGTGCGCTCGTTGTTGTCGATCACGAAGGTCAGCGCGAAGAGGAACTCGTTCCAGGCCGCGATGAAGGCCAGCAGCCCGGTGGACACCAGTGCGGGCCACAGCAGGGGCATGAAGACCTCCCAGATGATGCGCCCGGGGCCGCAGCCGTCCATGATCGCGGCCTCCTCCAGCTCCTTGGGCAGCTGTTTCATGAAGGTGGTCAGCACCCAGACGGTGAAGGGCAGCGTGAAGATCAGGTAGGGCAGCACCAGGCCGAGCGAGCGGTTGTACAGGCCCA
>DAOLLE010000144.1:0-7346 GCA_035331205.1 Burkholderiaceae bacterium | reverse complement strand
GGCAACCGGCGCCGCGGCAGGGCCGGCACGGCCGCGCGGGTCATGCCGCGCTCCCAGCCCGGGCGGCGACGTCGTGCGCATGCATGCGCGCCAGCGTCAAGCCGGACAGCAGCAGCACCGTCGCCTCGGCGGCCACCACCGCCCAGCCATAGGCCTGCGGCGAGGCGATCGCCAGCAGCGCGGCACAGAACACCAGCGACGCCGTGATCTGGATCAGCGCGTAGCGGCGCTCGCGGCCCAGCGCCACCAGGCTCTGGATACCGAACAGCCCGGCCACCGAGTGCAGCGGCAGGCTCAGCGACAGCAGCAGGATCAGGCCCACCGCCAACGGCACATCCTGCTTGAAGACCAGGCGCGTCACCGCCGGCGCGGCCAGCATGCAGGCGACGGACAGGCAGATGGCCAGCGTGAGGTTGGCGATCAGCACCTTGCGGCCCAGCTTCACCGTGGCCTGCAGCGACTCCTGCGCGCGCGCCGACAGGCGCACGTAGCCGAGCTGGTTCAACGGCAGCAGCGCGCCCTCGGCGGCCATGCGCACGCGCAGCGCCAGGTTGGCCGCCGCCACCGTGGCGGGTTCGGCCAGCAGGCCCAGCAGCGCGACGCCACCGTTGGTCAGCAGCGAGCCGTTCAGGTTGCCCAGCACGATCGCCCAGGCGCCGCGCAGCAGCTGCCCGATGTAGCGGGGCTCGACCGCGGCGCGGCCCACCAGGCCCTCTCGGCGCAGCAACGCCCAGCTGATCGCGCTGCTGGCCAGCGAGACGCAGGCATAGGTCCACAGCGCGCTGGCCGGCGTGGCCAGCAGCGGCACCAGCACCAGCAGCAGCGCGATGCCCGACAGCCGAACCGACGTCGTGACCACCAGCATCAGCCGGGTGCGCTCGTGCGCGCGCAGGTACCAGGACGGGTCGGCCGCGAAGCCGACCGTGTAGGCCGACCAAGCCAGCATCATCGGCCACTCGTGCAGGCCGCGGTGCCAGGCCAGCGCCGCCGTCGTCAGCGCGATCGTCCCGCCGCAGAGCAGCAGCTTGGCGGCGGTGATGTTGACCAGCACGCGGTGGCAGCGTGCGGGCGCGTCCAGCTGCGGCGCCACCTCGCGCACGCCATACCAGTCGAAGCCGAACTCGACGACCATGCCGAGGAAGGCCGCCATCGCGGTGTAGAAGGCCACCACGCCGTAGTCGTGCAGGCCCAGCGTGCGCCCGCAGACCACCGCGAAGACGAGCGGAAAGGCAAAGGTCGCGGTGTGCGTGAAGGCCAGCTCGACCAGCTTGCCCAGCGTCGGCGACCAGCGCAGCGCGCGCCGCCAGCCCGCCGCTGGCGGCTGGGGGACCGCCGGATCGGGTCGGATCGCGCTCGGCACGGCGGACATCAGACCTTCTCCAGCGCGCGCGCGGGGGCTGCGCTCACGTCCGTGGCGGGGCCCGACCAGCCCAGCCGGCGCGACCAGGCCGGCGATCCGACGGCCGAGCCGGCCGATCCCGCGGGCAGGTCGGGAATCTCGACCAGCAGCGGCAGCTCCAGCAGCTCGACGACGTCCTGCTCACTGCGCAGGCGGCGATCCTGCTGTTCGCGCCAGATCGCCGCCGCGACCGCGAGCACCAGACCGAGCAGGCCGGCCACCCCGAGGTTCAGCGCGTACTGGCGCGACGACATCTTCGCTGGTGGCGTGGCCGTCTTCAGCACCGAAATGTTCGACAGGTTGCTCTGGCTTTCCAGCAGCGCCTGCGTGACGCGCGTGCCCAGCGAATCGAAGGCGGCCTGCGCCTGCTGGACCTCGCGCTGCAGCACCGCGGCCTCGTCGCGCTGCGCCTTGAGCTGCAGCACCTTGGCGCGCTGCGCCTCGAGTGCCGCGCGGGTCTGCGCGATGCGCGACTGGTTGACCGCGTCGTTGACGCCCAGGCTGGCGGTGACACGGCGCGTCTCGGCGGCGATCTGGTTGCGCAGCTGCGCCACGTTGGCGCGCAGCTCGACGATGCTCGGATGCTCGTCGCCCAGGCGGGTGACCATTTCGCTCAGCCGGGCCTGCTGGCGCGACAGCTCGGCATTCAGGTTGGCGATCGTCGCGTTGGCCAGCACCTCGGGCGAGGCCGCGCCGTTGGCGCGCGCCTGCACCTGGCGCGAGCCGGATTCGTTGCCCAGCGCCTGCAGCTGCGTCAGCTGGGTCGACAGCTCGTTGAGCCGCGCCGACTCGATGTCCAGCCGCTCCTCGGGCACCACCGCCACCAGGCCGCTGCGACGCTGGTATTCGGACAGCCGGGCCTGCGCCGCTTCCAGCCGGTCGCGCAGCTGGCGCGAGCGCTCGTCGAAGAAGGCGCTGTGCTGGCGCGCCGGCTCCACGCGCAGCTGCAGCGCGGTGTCCATGTAGGCCTTGACGTAGGCATTGGCCATGTGCGCGGCTTCTTCGCGTTCCGGCGCGGTGTAGAAAATCTTGATGACGCCCGACTCCTTGGTCGGCCGCACGTCCAGGTTCTTGCGCAGGTCCTCGGCCAGCCAGGCGATGTAGTCGCCCTGACCGCCGGATTCGGACTGCCAGCGCCGCCGCGCGTCGCTGTCGGGCGCCTCGGCCAGGCGCTGCGCAGCGATCACATGACGCGCCACGCGTTCACTCAACAGGATGTCGGTCTGCGCCGCCATGTAGGCGTCCGCCTGGGTGGGTTGCGCAGGCGAGGAGTTGCCCAGCGGATCGGCGCCCTTCACATCCACCAACAGCACCGCGTTGGCGCTGTAGGCCTTGGGTTGCAGCGCCGTCACCAGGCCCACGAGCGCGAGCACGCCCAGCCACACGGACAGCAGCAGGGCCCAGCGGGATTTCAGGACGACGAGGAGGCGAGCAGGTGTCATGGGGTCGACGACGGCATCGGTGCGGCACAGCCACACGGGTTATCGGCGGCCGCCCAGATTTTCACATCTCAGGTTACCACCAGATACATTTGTAGCAATCGGGCGCAACGCCCAGGCCGACATTAGCGCTTGACGCGACGTTCGTAACCATCCTGCAGGCTGGGGCCTCCACCCCCTGAACACCCCCCTGTCGACCCCCTTGGCCCCTTGGACAGGGGCGAGGCGGTATACGGCGGCCGTTTTCAGGCCCATGATGCGAGCCATCGGATCGACGCTTGGCCACTGTGGTTTGACAACCACTGAAACAAGACGCCGTCAAGCGTGTCTACCCGTGGAACAAAGCCGACTAGCCCGCTGCAAGAAGCGGAATCGGCAATACTTCACACACAAATTCATCAGACAACAAATGTAACTGTCCGTGAGAAAGTGAATGAAAGCGTCAACAAGCTCCATCACAGCCTCGACCCCCGTGCAGGCGTTTCTGGCCGACGCGCAGCATTTCCGCCGTCATGTGGCCGCCACCCGTCCCGCGGGATTCGACCGCCTGGCGCTGTGGCTCGATCGGCTCGCCGCCGCCTTCCTGCTGCTGCTGCTCAGCCCGGTGATGCTCCTGGTCGCGCTGCTGATCTGGCGCGCCGACGGCGCCCCGATCCTGTTCGGCCACTACCGCGTCGGCCAGCACGGCCGGCTGTTTCGATGCCTGAAATTCCGCTCGATGTATCGGAACAGCGAGCAGATGCTGAAGGAGCTGCTGGCGCGCGACGCCGACGCCCGCGCCGAGTGGGAGCGTGACCACAAGCTGCTCAACGACCCCCGCATCACGCCGATCGGCCAGTTCCTGCGCCGCACCAGCCTGGACGAGCTGCCGCAGCTGTTCAACGTGCTGCGCGGCGAGATGAGCCTGGTCGGCCCCCGCCCGATCACCGTGGCCGAGCTGCCGCGCTACGGCCGCGTGCGCTGGCACTACCTGAGCGTGCGCCCGGGCATGACCGGCCTGTGGCAGGTCAGCGGGCGCAACGACGTGAGCTACGACGAGCGCGTCGAGCTGGACCGCCGCTACGTCGAGTCCGACAGCCTGCGCATGCGCCTGTCGATCCTCTGGCGCACGGTCGACGTGGTGCTGCACGGCAGCGGCGCGCGCTGAGGGAGGCCGATCATGGACATCCCCTGTCTCGAGCCCGAGCTGGACCTGAACCCGAACCTGCGGCAGCGCCCAGTCACCGCCACGGAGGGCGGCCGCAGCAATGCCGCCGGCACCGCGACGGCCCCGACGCCGCCGAGCGACGCGCAGGACACCCTACCGGCCCCCTTCGATGAGGTCCAGCCGACGGCCGAAGCCGGGACCACCCGCCCACCCCGGCCGGAACGCCCGATGCCGATGAGCGGCTCGGTCGGTCGTGTGGTGCACTGCGTCGGCCGGCTCGACTGTGACGAAGCCCACGGCCTGCTCTGGCCGACGGTGCTCGCGCTGGCCGACGCCGGGCTGCGGCAGTGCGTCGTACTGCTGCACCCCGCCGATGCCGAGCACGCCCGGCTGTTGCTGCCGCGCTCGGTGCCGCTGGTCGTCGCCGCGCCCGGCGGCGTGCTGCAGCGCTGGCGCCGCGACGCGCAGGACCGCATCGCCGCCGAATTGCGGGCCGAGCCGGTGCTGGCGGTGCACCTGCACGGCCACGCCGGTGCTTTCGCCGGGCTGGCGGCGATGCAGGAGGTCGAGGTGCACGCGCCGGTCTTCTTCCACACGCCGCAGCACCCCGCCAGCGGCTGGCCGATGCGCGCGCTGACGCGCTGGCTGGCGCGCCTGGCGCAGGGCCGCACCCCGGCGGGCGACCCGCCGGCCTACCTGGTGCAACCAGGGCGGGTCGATCCGCTGAGCGCAGCCTCCACCCTCGGCGACGCGGTGCTGGCCGAGCCGGTGCACGACATCTTTTTCCACACCCCGCACGCCGAGGTGGAGCCACCGCGCGTCGCGACCCGCGGGCGCAGCGACGACGTCGCCTTCGCCGCCCGCTACGCCCAGATCGCGGTGCTGCTGGCCGGCAGCGCGCCGACGCTGCAGTTCGCCTGGATCGGCGCGGCCGACGAGGCGGTGCAGGCGGTGCTGAAGGCGGCCCAGGTGCAGATCCTGCCCGGCGCCGACCCCACCGAGCGGGCGGCGCAGCTGGCGCAGGCCTGGATCTACCTCGCGCCCTGCGGCGATGCGCTCGATGCCCGCGGCGTGCTGGAGGCCATGGCGATCGGGCTGCCCTGCGTCACGCACGCGGGCGGCGCCAGCGCCGAGCTGGTGATCGACCAGCTCTCCGGCCTGGTCGGCGACCGCGACGAGGCGCTGCTGCAGGCCATCGCGGCGCTGGTGGATTCGTCGGCGCTGCGTCAGCGCCTGGGCGATGCGGCGCGCGAGCGCTCACTGCTGCGCTACAGCCGCCACCGCTTTCAGGCCTCGCTGCTGCTGGCACACGGGCTACCAGCCAGCAGTGGCGCCGAGGCCGCTGCACCGCGGCGGCTGGGTCGTTTCGCACCAGCATGACGACGTCGGGGCGGTTCTGCGCGATCCGCAGGTTCTGCGCGGCCGCCCCGCTGCCGGGCTCGTCCGGGTGGCCGCTTCGCATTTCAGGGACCGGTTTTTCGCTGCGCCGCAGCAGAGCGGAAAAATAGAATCGGCGGATGACGCACCCTGCCTCCCCGACCGAACACGGCCTGCTCGCCAATCTGAACCCCGAGCAGCTCGCCGCGGTGACCCTGCCGGCCGAGCCGGCGCTGATCCTGGCCGGGGCGGGCTCGGGCAAGACCCGCGTGCTGACCACGCGCATCGCCTGGCTGCTGTCCACCGGCCAGGTGGGCCCCGGCGGCGTGCTGGCCGTGACCTTCACCAACAAGGCCGCCAAGGAGATGATGACGCGCCTGTCGGCGATGCTGCCCATCCCCGTGCGCGGCATGTGGATCGGCACCTTCCACGGCCTGTGCAACCGCTTCCTGCGCGCGCACTGGAAGCTGGCCAACCTGCCGCAGAGCTTCCAGATCCTCGACAGCGGCGACCAGCTCAGTGCCGTCAAGCGCATCATCAAGGCGATGAATCTGGACGAGGAGCGCTTCGTCCCCAAGCAGGTCACCTGGTTCATCGCCGGCAGCAAGGAAGACGGCCTGCGCCCGAAGGACATCGAGATCCGCGACGGCCAGACCCAGAAGCTGGCCGAGATCTACCAGGCCTACGAGGACCAGTGCCAGCGCGAGGGCGTGGTGGACTTCGGCGAGCTGATGCTGCGCACCTACGAGCTGATGCGCGACCACGCCTCGCTGCGCGCGCACTACCAGCAGCGCTTCCAGCACATCCTGGTCGACGAGTTCCAGGACACCAACAAGCTCCAGTACGCCTGGCTGAAGATGTTCGCCGGCCATGACACAGGCCACCCCAGCGCGGTGCTGGCCGTCGGCGATGACGACCAGAGCATCTACGCCTTCCGCGGTGCGCAGGTGGGCAACATGGCGGACTTCGAGCGCGAGTTCCGCGTGCGCCACCTCATCAAGCTGGAGCGCAACTACCGCAGCTTCGGCAACATCCTGGACGCGGCCAATGCGCTGATCAGCCACAACAGCCGCCGCCTGGGCAAGGAGCTGCGCACCGAGGCCGGGCCGGGCGAGCCCATCCGCGTCTACGAGGCCACCAGCGACTTCGCCGATGCGCAGTGGCTGGTCGAGGAGGCCCAGCAGCTGCACCGCGCGGGCACCGCGCGCAGCGAGATCGCGGTGCTCTACCGCAGCAACGCGCAGTCGCGGGTGATCGAGTCGGCGCTGTTCAACGCCGGCGTGCCCTACCGCGTCTACGGCGGCCTGCGCTTCTTCGAACGGGCGGAAATCAAGCACGCACTGGCCTACCTGCGCCTGATCGAGAACCCCAACGACGACACCAGCTTCCTGCGGGTGGTCAACTTCCCGGCGCGCGGCATCGGGGCGCGCTCGGTCGAGCAGCTGCAGGACGCGGCGCGCAGCAGCGCACGCAGCCTGTACCAGAGCGTGGGCGCCGTGGGCGGCGCGGCCGGGACCAAGCTGGGCAGCTTTGCCAAGCTGGTGGACGGCCTGCGCGAGGCCACGCGCGGGCTGACGCTGCGCGAGATCATCGAGCAGATGCTCGAGACCAGCGGCCTGGTGACCTTCTACCGCACCGAGAAGGAAGGCCAGGACCGCATCGAGAACCTGGAGGAACTGGTCAACGCGGCCGAGGCCTTCGTGACGCAGGAGGGCTTCGGCAAGGACGCCGTGGCGCTGCCGGTGGACGAGACCGCGCCGGGCACGATCGCCGCGGCGAAGCCCGGCGAGCCCGAGGCGCCTGCGCCGGTGGACCTGCTGCCCGACGCGGAGACGGGCGAGATCCTCTCGCCGCTGGCCGCCTTCCTGACCCACGCGGCGCTGGAGGCCGGCGACAACCAGGCCCAGGCCGGGCAGGATGCCATCCAGCTGATGACGGTGCACGCCGCCAAGGGCCTGGAGTTCGACTGCGTGTTCATCACCGG
>DAOLLE010000143.1:0-7357 GCA_035331205.1 Burkholderiaceae bacterium | reverse complement strand
CACGACGATGAACTTGGTGTACATGAACTGGCGCAGGAAGCTCCACAGCCCGAACATCAGCCGCTTGGCGTGGCCCGGATAGGCCTTCTTGATGCTGATGACCGCCATGCGGTAGCTGCAGCCCTCGGGCGGCAGGTAGAAATCGACGATCTCCGGGAACTGGCGGCGCAGGATCGGAACGAACACCTCGTTGAGCGCCACGCCCAGCACCGCCGGTTCGTCCGGCGGCTTGCCGGTGTAGGTGGAGTGGTAGATCGGGTCGCGCCGGTGCGTCAGCCGGTCGATCTGGAACACCGGGAACCAATCCTGTTCGTTGTAGTACCCCGTGTGGTCGCCGTAGGGCCCCTCGAGCGCATGCAGGTAGCCCCCCTTTTCTTTCAGCGGCACGCCATGCTCGCTCACGCCCACGTAGCCGGGCTCGGCCACCGGGATGTGGCCTTCGAGCACCACCTCGGCGCTGGCAGGCACCTGCAGCGCTCGGTCGCCCTCACCCACGGCGCTGTCGGCCAGTTCGGTGCGCCCGCCGCGCAGCAAGCCCGCGAACTGGTACTCGGACAGGCTGTCGGGCACCGGCGTCACGGCCCCCAGGATCGTCGCAGGGTCGGCGCCCAGCGCCGTCACCACCGGGAAGGGCTGCCCCGGGTTGGCCAGCGCGAACTCGCGGAAGTCCAGCGCGCCACCTCGGTGCGCCAGCCAGCGCATGATGGTCTGGCGCGGCCCGATCACCTGCTGGCGGTAGATGCCCAGGTTCTGGCGCAGGCGCGGGCGCGGCACGTTCTGCGGCCCGCGCGTCACCACCAGGCCCCAGGTGATCAGCGGCGCCGCATCGCCCGGCCAGCAGTGCTGCACCGGCCAGCGCGCGAGGTCGATCTCCGAGCCAGCGAGCACCACCTCCTGACAGGCCGGGCGCTTCACCAGCGCCGGCTTCATGTCCCACAGTGTGCGGGCCATCTGCAGCAGCCTGCCGGCGTCCTTCAGACCCCGCGGGGGCTCGGGCTCCTTCAGGCTGGCCAGCAACTCGCCCACGTCGCGCAGCGCCTCCAGGCTGTCAACCCCCATTCCGAGCGCCACCCGCCGGGGGGTTCCAAAGAGGTTGGTCAGCACCGGAATGCCGTGAAAGCGTTTGTGACGGTCGCAAGCCCTCTGAAACAGAAGGGCCGGCCCGCCGCTGCGCAGCGCGCGGTCGGACAGCGCGGTCATCTCCAAGTGGGTAGAGACCGGTTCCTGGATGCGAAGCAGTTCACGGCGGGCCTCGAGTGAGGCTACAAAGTCACGCAGATCGCGGTATTTCATCACTGGAAGACATAAGAAGCAAAGAACTCGCCGTTGACCGGTTATTTTGGCGACTCCTAGAATCCGCCCGAATTTTGGATCTGCGGGGTCTTGTTGCGGTGCAGCATAATCTGACCCGCGTGTTCCCCGAACCGTCGTTGGCTCAGCTGCAGCAAGACAGCACGAGTGGCGGCGGATTATCGAGGCTGGCTTCCGACCCCACGGGGGATGGAGTTCTCCGGCCTCCCTTGACCTAGAAAGGAGTGTCATGCCTGCATTCCGAGCCTGGGCACGAGCGAAGTCGGCGATCGTCACTTCCCTGCGTGTCTTCGTCACGGACCTCGGCCATGGCCTGCTGGCGGTCGGCCACAACTCCCTGGCTGTCCTCGGCTTGGCCGTGCTCAGCGGCGCGATCCTGTTGGGCGGCCGGGCCGACATGCGTGCGATGCTGGAAGAGCGCACGCTCGGCTGGCTGCTGGAGCGCCAGGACGAGCGTCTGGCCGACAGCGACAGCGAGGACCTGCTGGATCCGGGCGACGTCTCGGCCGGCGATCGTGCGACCGCGGCCGACCTCAGCGAGCTCAATCGCCAACAGGCCACCGTGGCCCAGTGGCTGGCGCGGCGCTACCACGTCGCGCCCGAACCGGTCGCCCGCCTGGTGCAGGAAGCCTGGTCGCTGGGCCACCGCGTCGGCCTGGAGCCCACGCTGATCCTGGCGATCGTCGCGATCGAGTCCAGCTTCAACCCCTTCGCGCAGAGCGCGGTCGGCGCCCAGGGCCTGATGCAGGTCATGACCAAGGTGCACGACGACAAGTACGAGGCCTTCGGCGGCAACTACGCCGCCTTCGATCCGCTGACCAACCTGCGCGTGGGCGTGCAGGTGCTCAAGGACTGCATCGCCAAGGCCGGTTCGCTCGAAGGCGGCCTGCGCCACTACGTCGGCGCGGCGAACCTGAACGACGACGGCGGCTACGCCTTCAAGGTGCTGGCCGAACAGGGCTTCATGCAGCAGCTGCTCAAGGGCCGATCGGTGCCGACCCCCGCGCGCCTGCCGGTACCGCCGGTTGGCAGCACCACCGCCGAGTCGTCGGTGCCCGAATCGGCCGCCACGGCGCAGCCCGCAGCCACCCCGCGCCCGAGCCGCCCGGCCACGCCGCCGGCCGCCGCGCCGAATGGCTCGCGCAAGACGGAGCGCATGGCGCTGCTGCAGCGCTGACGGCAGCCTGCGGCGGGCTCGACCCGGCCGATCGACCGGCCCCTCCCGCTGGGAAGCGGGAGCAGGTAAACTCCCACCCGCTGCGCAACTGGCGTTCAAGGGCGACCGCAAGGGCCGCCTGAGGTGGGGGACCACCGTGGAGCGCGGCCGCCGGGTTCCGCCCGGTGACTCGTCGCCGTGCGCCTGGGCCGCCCTGGTTCGTGTTCCACCGACCGCCTTCCACGCGATGGCCATCGGCGTGCACCTGCCCGGGTCCAGCTAACCCCGACAGGAAACCGTCCATGTTTGACCGCGCCACCCACACCCTGGCTGCCATCGACCCCGAAATCACTGCGGCCATCGAAGCCGAGAACCGCCGCCAGGAAGAGCACATCGAGCTGATTGCCAGCGAGAACTACACCTCGCCGGCCGTCATGGCCGCCCAGGGCAGCCAGCTGACCAACAAGTATGCCGAGGGCTACCCCGGCAAGCGCTACTACGGTGGCTGCGAGCACGTCGACGTGGTCGAGCAGCTGGCCATCGACCGCGCCAAGGAACTGTTCGGCGCCGCCTACGCCAACGTGCAGCCGAACTCCGGCTCGCAGGCCAACCAGGCCGTCTACTTCGGCCTGCTGCAGCCCGGCGACACCATCATGGGCATGAGCCTGGCCGAAGGTGGCCACCTCACCCACGGCATGCCGCTGAACATGTCGGGCAAGTGGTTCAAGGTCGTGTCCTACGGCCTGAACGCCCAGGAAGACATCGACTACGACGCGATGGAGCGCCTGGCCCACGAGCACAAGCCCAAGCTGATCATCGCCGGCGCATCGGCCTTCGCGCTGCGCATCGATTTCGAGCGCTTCGCCAAGGTCGCCAAGGCCGTCGGCGCCTACTTCTGGGTCGACATGGCGCACTACGCCGGCCTGATCGCCGCGGGCGTCTACCCGAACCCGGTGCCGCATGCCGACGTGGTGACCACCACCACGCACAAGACCCTGCGCGGCCCGCGCGGCGGCCTGATCCTGATGAACGACGAGGCGATCGCCAAGAAGATCAACTCGGCGATCTTCCCCGGCATCCAGGGCGGCCCGCTGATGCACGTCATCGCCGCCAAGGCCGTGGCACTCAAGGAAGCGCTGAGCCCCGAGTTCAAGGCCTACCAGGCGCAGGTGGTGAAGAACGCCGCCGTGATGGCCGAGACGCTGATCGCGCGCGGCCTGCGCATCGTCAGCGGCCGCACCGAAAGCCACGTGATGCTGGTGGACCTGCGTCCCAAGGGCCTGACCGGCAAAGAGGCCGAGGCGCTGCTGGGCCGCGCCCACATGACCTGCAACAAGAACGGCATCCCGAACGACCCGCAAAAGCCGATGGTCACCAGTGGCATCCGCCTGGGCAGCCCGGCCTTCACCACCCGCGGCTTCAAGGAAGAGCAGGCCCGCCAGGTCGCCAACCTGATCGCCGACGTGCTGGACGCGCCGAACGACGAGGCCGTGATCGAGCGCGTGAAGGCCCAGGTCGCCGCGCTGACCCGCGACTTCCCGGTGTACCGCGGCTGACCGTGAGCCCCCGGGCTTGCGGCTGCGCCGCTGCGCCACCCCCCGGGGCGGCCCGGCGGCAGCGGCCTTGAGCGAGCCCGATCGCCATGCGCTGCCCCTACTGCGGTCACCAGGAAACCACCGTCGTCGAGACCCGCGCGTCCGACGAGGGTGACGCGATGCGCCGGCGCCGGCGCTGCAGCGGCTGCGACAAGCGCTTCACCACCTACGAGCGCGCCGAGCTGGCGATGCCGGCGGTGGTCAAGAAGAACGGCGCGCGCAGCGAGTTCGACCGCGCCAAGCTGCGCGCCTCGATGATGCTGGCGCTGCGCAAGCGCAACGTGAGCGTCGACCTGCTCGACGCGGCCATCGCCCGCATCGAGAACACCCTGTTCACCAGTGGCGAGAGCGAGGTCGGCACCTCGCAGATCGGCGAGCTGGTGATGCGCGAGCTCAAGCGCCTGGACAAGGTGGCCTACGTGCGCTTCGCCTCGGTCTACCGCGAGTTCGAGGACGTGGACGCCTTCAGCCGGCTGATCCAGGAAATCTGAACGCGGATCCGACGCCGCCATCCCCCTTCGGTGGGTACTGCGTCACGAATCGCTGCCTCTAGACTGGGTCGACTCCGACCCCGCTGGAGGTTGCGATGTCCCTGCGCCGCTGCCGTCACCTCTGCCACCCCGCCGCTGGCTTCACGCTGACCGAGCTGCTGCTCGTCGGCGCATTGGCCGCCGTGCTGCTGACGACCGCGCTGCCCGCGTTCCAGTCCTTCCTGCTGCGCCGGCACTTGAACGGCCAGTCGGCCCTGTGGCTGGCCGACCTGCAGTTCCTGCGCGCCAGCGCCGCCGGGCGGCAGACGCCGCTGCGCCTGACCTGGCTGCACAACGACGCCGGCTCCGGCTGGGCGATCCACGACGGCGCGGCCGACGCCTGCCAGCCCAGTGGCGCAACGGCCAGCACCGACCCGATCACCTGCGCCAGCGGCACCCAGCTGCTGCGCAGCGTCTGGCTGCCCGCGGGCGGGCGGGTGACCGTGCAGGCCAACGTCGCCTCGATGCGCATCGACCCGCGCCAGGGCACGCTGTCACCCACCGGCAGCTGGGAGCTGGTCGCGGCCGACGGCACCCGGCTGCGCCATGTGGTCAACCTGCTCGGGCGGGTGCGCATCTGCGCGTCCGCCGGAACGGTCAGCGGGGTGCCGGCATGTTGACGCGCCACGGTCCGATGCGGAACGGCCGCCCCCAGACGCGCGGCTTCACCACCGTCGAGCTGCTGCTGGCGCTGGGCATCCTGGTGATTTCTCTGACGCTCGCGCTGCCCGCCTACCAGGCCCAGCAGCGTCGCGTGCGCCGCGCCGAGGCGATCACCGCCCTGACGCTGCTGCAGCAGGCCCAGGAGCGGCGCCGCGCCGAGCAGCCCAGCTACACCGCGACGATCGGCAGCGGCGGGCTGGACATGGCCGAGCTCACGCCCAGCGGGGCCTACCGCCTCGCCACCAGCACGCCCTCCGGCAGCGAGGCCAGCGCCTACAGCGTGATGGCCAGCGCGCTGGAGCGGCAGGCCGACGACCTGCCCTGCACCCGGCTGCGCATCGACGTGGTCGGCGGCAGCATCACGCTGCGCTCCGGCGTCAACGACCGCTACGCCAACGACGAAGTGGCCAACCGCCGCTGCTGGAGCCAATGAAGCCCGACCGCGCCCCGCCCCACCGCAGGGCCCGTCGGGCACCGCGTGGCTTCGGCCTGGTTGAGATTCTGTTGACGCTCACCTTCGGCCTGCTGCTGGTGGCGGCGATCGGCAGCTGGAGCGTCGCCCACATCGGCGAGCAGCGCCGCCTGCTCGCCCAGGCGCGGCTGAGCCAGGACCTGCGCGCCGTGATCGACCTGGTCGGCCGCGACCTGCGCCGCGCCGGCCACTGGGGCCACGCCGAGCGCGGGGTCTGGACCGGCGGTGACGCCGCGCCGACGCCCAACCCCTACACCGGCCTGCACCCGGGCGCGGGCGCGCCTTCGACCAGCCTCGGCCACGCCTACAGCCGCGAGGCGGACGACAACGGCCTCGTCGACGCCAACGAGCGCTACGGCCTGCGCCTGAACCCCAGCAGCGGCGCGCTGGAGTGGCGCGTCTCCGGCGCCGCGATTGCCCCGGGCAGCAGCGACCAGTGGCAGGCGCTGACCGACCCGGCGGCGCTGCAGGTCACGCAGTTGCAGATCCGCCACGAGGTGGACAGCCTCGACCTGCTGGCCCACTGCGCCCGGCCCAGCTGCCCGAGCCCGGCCGACCCCGCAGCACCCGCCTGCCCGCCGCGGCTGCTGCTGCATCGGGTAACGATCACGCTCGAAGGTCGGGACGCCCGCGACGCCACGCTGCGCCGCAGCCTGCGCGAGACCCTGCGCCTGCGCAACGAGGAGGTGCAGGGTGCCTGCCCGGCCGGCTGAGGCACGCGGCAGCGCCCTGCCGGTGCTGCTGATCCTGCTGGTCGGGCTGTGGCTGGCGGCTTTCTTCAGCCACCGGGCCCTGCTGCTCGAGCAGCGCGCCGCCGCCACCCAGGTGCGCGCCGCACAGGCGCTGCACGCGGCCGAGGCCGGCCGGGACTGGGCCATCGCCTGGCTGAACCACCCCGCACCGATCGACGAAGCCTGCCAGCCCCAGACGCCAGCGCCCGGCACGGCGCCCGGTGACAGCTGGCGCGCCCGCTACGTCGGCCTGGACGCCCCCAGTGGCCTGCTCGTGCCGGCCGCCGCGGCCCGCCCCGGCTGCGTCTTCGCCGGCGGCACCGGCTGGAACTGCCACTGCCCGAGCAGCGGCGAAGCCACACTGCCCCGCCCGGACCCCGCCACCAGCCCCGGCGAGCGCCCCTCCTTCGCGCTGGGCATCGCCAGCGGCCCGCTGCCCGGCAGCCTGCGCCTGAGCGTCACCGGCTGCAGCGGCGTCGCAGCCGGCTGCGGCGCCACGGAGCCCCCCGAAGCCAGCGTCGAGTTGCGCCTGCTGCTGCACCCGCTGGGCAGCCTGCTGCGGCTGCCGGTCGCTGCGCTGGAAAGCGCCGGCCCGGTCACACTCGGCCCCAGCGCCACGCTGGTCAACACCGATCCGGCCAGCGGCGGGCTCACGGTGCAGGGCGGCGCCAGCGTGGCGGTGGACCCGCTGGCCCGGCTGATCGGCCCGCCGGGCCACCCGCCCGCGGCCAGCCTGGTCCAGGCCGACGCCACGCTGGCCGGCGGCAGCGATGTCCTGCTGCGCCGACACTTCGGCCTCGCGCCAACGGCCCTGCGCGACCTGCCGACCTGGCAGCGCATCGCCTGCGCGGGGGGCTGCAGCGACGAGCGGCGGGCCGGACATTTCGCGCATCACCTGA
>DAOLLE010000142.1:0-7400 GCA_035331205.1 Burkholderiaceae bacterium | reverse complement strand
GGGGGTCGCGGCCGCCGCAGCGGCGGCCCCCGCCGACGCGGCCCCCGCCACCACCGCGGGCGACGCGATCGAGCGCACGCTCAAGCAGATGCTCGAGGAGGCCCATCGCCTGATGGCCCTGCGCCTGTACAAGCCAGCCGGCGACCTGCTCGAGGCGCTGCGCCAGCTGCGCCCGCACGACGTGGACGTGACCCAGCGCCTGGCCGAGGCGATCTACAAGAGCGAGCAGCCCGACCTGCAGACCGCGCTGTACGCGGCGCGCGAGCTGCTCAATGAGCTGCATCCGATCTACACCAACGACCCGCAGACGCTCACGCTCTGGGGCGCGCTGCACAAGCGGCTGTGGGAGCACAGCGGCAAGGCGGCCTGGCTGGACGACTGCGTGCTCGGCTACGGCCGGGGCTTCGCGCTGAAGCAGGACCACTACACCGGCGTGAACCTCGCCTTCGTGCTGGACGTGCGCGCCGAAGAGGCGGCCCAGCGCGGCGACATGGCCAACGCGATCACCGACCGCACCCTCGCCGCGCGCGCGCGCCGCGACGTGCTGCTGTGGTGCAGCGACAGCGCCGAGCGGCTGCGCGATGGCGACCCGATCGAGCGCTACTGGGTCGTCGCCTCGCTCTGGGAGGCCGCGCTGGGCCTGGGCGACGAGGAGCAGCGCCAGCGCTGGGAAGCCGAACTGGCCACGATCGCCGTGCCCGCCGAGATGCGGGCCACCCGCGAGAAGCAGGCCGCCAAACTGCGCGAACTCGCGGCGCAGGCCCAGCTGCGCGGACTGCCGACCGGGCAGGTCAAGCCCTTCGCCCCGTCGACTCCGCCGGCCGCCGTCGCAGCGGCCTGACAGCACCGGCGCGTTGGGGCGCCGGCCGCAGCCTCAGGGCCGCGGACTGGCCCCTGCCCGGCCCAGCCAGCGCACCGGCTGCGTGCCTGCGTTCTGGGTGGCAGCGTTCGCCGGCCCCGAGGTGGCGCAACCGCCACAGCTGCCACAGCCACTGGCACAAGCCGCTGCGCCCGACGCGCTCGCAGCTGGCGGAGTGGCCAACGCCGCCAATCGGCGCTCAGCCCAGGTCCCCAGGGGCCGGCTTGCCCCCAGCGCAGCCAACCCTTGCAGCGGGCGGACCAGCAGCGCGCGCCGCAGCGCCGGGCGACGGGCACTGCGGCGCAGCACCTGCCAGCTCGCCAGGACCAGCGCCGCAGGAACGAGCAGCTGCTCGATCCAGGGATAGAAGGAGGCTTCGGCCATGGTGGTCTCGATCCTCAGGCCAGCGCGCGGGCCAGGTTATAGGTCAGGAAGGCTGCGCCATAGGCCAGCACCAGCTGATAACCGGCGGCCATCGTGGCCATGCGCGCAGAATTGGTCTCGCGACGGATCACTGCCTGGGTGGCAAAACACTGCGGCGCGTAGACGTACCAGACCAGCAGCGACAGCGCGGTCGGCAGGCCCCACTGGGCGCCTATCAGCGGTGTCAGCGCCTCAGCCGCGCTGCCGGTATCCCCCGCCGACAGGGCATAGACCGTCGCCAGCGCGCCGACCACCACTTCGCGAGCGGCCAAGCCGGGCACCAGCGCGATGCAGATCTGCCAGTTGAAGCCGATCGGCGAGAAGATCCAGGCCAGACCCCGGCCGATCCAGCCCGCGGCGCTGTGGTAGATCGCCGGCTCGGTGGCGCCCGGTGGCGGGGCCGGGAAGCTCGACAGGCCCCAGAGCAGCACCGTCAGCGCGACGATCACCGTACCGACCCGACGGATGAAGATCTGCGCGCGCTCCCACAGCCCCAGGGCCAGGTCGCGCGGGTGCGGCCAGCGGTAGGACGGCAGCTCCAGCAGCAGCGGGTGCTCACCGGCCGGGCCGCCCCAGCGCTTGGCGCTCCAGGCAATCAGCACCGCGGTGCCGATGCCCAGCGCATACAGCGCGAACAGCACCAGCCCCTGCAGGTTGAACAGCCCGCCCACCTCGCGTGCGGGCACGAAGGCGGCGATCAGCAGCGCGTAGACCGGCAGCCGCGCCGAGCAGGTCATCAGCGGCGCGACCATGATCGTCAGCAGGCGGTCGCGCGGGTGCTGGATGCTGCGCGTGGCCATGATGCCCGGTACCGCGCAGGCGAAGCTCGACAGCAGCGGGATGAAGGAGCGCCCGGACAACCCGGCGCCGACCATCAGCCGATCGAGCAGGAAGGCCGCGCGCGGCAGGTAGCCCGACTCCTCCAGCACCAGGATGAAGAAGAACAGGATCAGGATCTGCGGCAGGAAGGCCAGCACGCTGCCCGCCCCGGCGATCACGCCGCTGGTCAGCAGGCCGCGCAGCGGGCCCGGCGGCAGCGCCAGCGTGGCCTGGTCGCCCAGCAGCGTCACAGCGCCCTGGATCGCCTCCATCACCGGCTTGGCCCAGGTGAACACCGCCTGGAACATCAAAAAGAGCAGCAGCGCCAGGATCAGCAGCCCGGCCACCGGGTGCAGCAGCAGGCGGTCGATGCGCTCGGTCCAGTCGCTGGCCAGGTCGCCGTCGACGCCGGTGGCCGCCGCGTCGAGCAGGCGGTCGGTCTCGACGTGCAGATCGGCCGGCGTGGCAGCGCGCGGCGCCTCGATCGCGCCGCCATCGAGCAGATCGACCAGCGCCTGCGCGCCGTGCGCCTGAATCGCTACCGCCTCGACCACCGGCACACCGAGCTCGGCCTCGAGTCGAGCGCGGTCGATGGTGACGCCGCACCGCACGGCATCGTCCATCATGTTCAACACCAGCACCATCGGCCTGCCCAGCGCCCGGACCTCCAGCGCAAAGCGCAGGTGCAGGCGCAGGTTGGTGGCCGAAACGACACAGACCAGCACGTCCGGTGGCGCCTCGCCGGGCAGCTCGCCCAGGCAGACCGCGCGGGTCACGGCCTCGTCGGGGCTCTTGGGCTGCAGGCTGTAGGTGCCGGGCAGGTCGAGCACGCGCCAGCGCCGCCCGGAGGGGCCGAAAAAGCGGCCTTCCTTGCGCTCCACCGTCACGCCGGTGTAGTTGGCCACCTTCTGGCGGCTGCCGGTCAGGCGGTTGAAAAGCGCGGTCTTGCCGCAATTGGGATTGCCGACCAGCGCGATGCGCCCGGCCTCGGCCGCCCCGATGTGCAGCGCCGCGTTCATCGCTGCACCACTCCGCAGCCCGTCGCAGCGAGCGAGACATCGACGCGCTCGGCCTCGCTGCGGCGCAGCGCGAAGCGGGTCGACCCGACCTGCACCGCGATCGGCTCGCCGCCCAGTGGCCCGCGGGCCACCACCCTCACCGTCGCGCCGGGCACGAAGCCCAGCTCGTCGAGCCGCGCGGCCACGGGATCCTGCGGGCCCAGCGGGCGCACCCGCTGGATGCGTGCCGCGGTGCGCAGGGGGAGATCGTGCAGGGTACTCGGCGCGTGCGACATGAACGTCCGTGACAGGGCCTCGTCGGCCCGAAAAGCGGCCCGCGGCCCGATGGCCGCCTGATCCCACCGTGAGACCATGGGCGCCATCTTAACGAGAATCATTCTCAAATGCGAGCGATCGGGCCATCCAGGCCGGCCAACTTGAGGCACATCAACACAGCCGGCGCAACATCGGGCACGGCCACGGTGACTCAGCGCGCACCGCTGACGTCCAGCACCGCGCCGCTGGTGTAGCTGGCCGCCGGGCTGAGCAGCCAGACGATCGCCTGCGCCACCTCGTCGGTCAGGCCGGCGCGCTGCATCGGCAGCGTCGGCGCCACCCGCGCGACGCGGTCGGGCTGGCCCCCGCTGGCGTGGATCTCGGTGTCGATGATGCCCGGGCGCACCGCATTGACGCGCACGCCTTCGGCCGCCACCTCGCGCGCCAGGCCGACGCTGAGGGTGTCCACCGCCGCCTTGGCGGCCGCGTAATCGACGTAGGTGCCGGGCGAGCCCAGCCGCGCCGCCACCGACGAGAGGTTGACGATCGCGCCGCCCGCCCCGCCGTGCCGGGTGCTCAGGCGCCGCACCGCCTCGCGGGCGCAGTACAGCGTGCCCAGCAGGTTGATCTCGACCATGCGGCGCAGCCGCGGGCCGCCCATCTCGTCGAGCCGGGCGTTGGTGTCCACCACGCCGGCGTTGTTGACCAGCGCGTCCAGCCCACCGAACTCGCGGTCCACCGCCTCGAACATCGCGACGACCTGCGCCTCGTCGGCCACGTCGGCCTGCACCGTGATGGCGCGCCGGCCGAGCGCGCGCAGCTCGTCGGCCAGGCGCTCGGCCTCGTCGCGGCGGTGGACGTAGTTGATCGCGACGTCCCAGCCGTGGCACGCAGCCAGGCGTGCCGTCGCGGCGCCGATGCCGCGGCTGCCGCCGGTCACCAGCAGCCGGTTGGCGCCGGCGGGCGGTGAGAGCGGGTCGCCAGCGAGAGCGGCGGCGAGAACGGCAGCGGCATCTGTTGCGGAAAGCGGACGGTGCGTATCGGCGGACATGGCGGGTCCTCGGCGTGGGCGGGAAAGTCGATGGGGTCGGCGCGACACCGCTGGGGCGGAGTGTGCCCGCAGCGGTCGGATCGCACAGTCTGGCGACCCGAGAAACGGGCTTGAATCGGTCGGGATGGAAAATATGGAAGAATTTCCCATCAACGACCACCACAAGCCCAGCCTCCACCACGATCGGGAAAACCCGCAGGGTGGGTGCAGCGTGTTAGCATGATTCGCAAAATTCGTCACAGGATGGATGCCACCGCTCCGACCCCACCCGGTTCGAGCTCCGATTGTGCCGACCGGCCCACCCCGCCCGTCGCCGTTCCTGTCAGTCCCCGATGAAGACCCTGCGCATCGTCATCCTCGAAGAGGACGGTCGCCCCGCCGCACCCGGTGCCGCCCACCCGCCGGCCCCGGCGCACTTCAATGGCCTCGACCCCCGTGCGCTGGAGGGGCTGAGTGGCAGTGACGCCGCCGAACTGCTGCGCCAGCACGCGATGGCGATGTCCTTCGTGGACACCGACGCCGGTGGACTCGACGAGCTCGAACCCAGCACCAGCCTCGAAGACCGGCTGCACGAGGCGCTGCGCAATGAGGACGCCAGCGGCGCGCCGATGCCGGTGATGCTGGTGCCCCCGCGCGACGAGACCGCGGGCTCGGCGAACCCGCCGCCGGGGCGCGAGCGCCTGAACGACAGCCTGATGCGCGCGCTGCGCCGCCACGAGCTCGAAGCCACCTTGGCCGAGGCCGAGATGCGGCTGCGCCAGATCGGCCTGAGCGACGCCCGCCACGGTCTGCCGCGGCGTGAGCTCTTTCTCGACCGGCTCGATCAGGCCACCATCTCGGTGCAGCGCGGCGGCATCGCCTTCACGCTGCTGATGATCGGCGCGGAGCTGCCGGCCGAGCTCGCCAACGACCCGGTGGACCCTGCCGCCGCGCCGGTGGCGCCGGGCGCGGCCAGCAGCCTGCTGATCGACGCGATTTCGGCACGGCTGCAGCGCCAGGGCCGGCGCACCGACAGCTACGCGCGCATCGGCGGGCACAGCTTTGCAGCGCTGCTGATCGGCAACAACTCGGTGGCCGCGTCGATGGGCCTGGCCAACCGCCTCGCCGAGGACCTGGCCCGGCCGGTCATGGTGGCCGGGCGGAGCGTGCGCCCGCAGGTGACGATCGGCGTCGCGCTGTGCCCGCAGCACGGCAACGACCCGCGCAACCTGCTGCTGCATGCCCACGCCGCCTTGGAACAGGCGCAGTCCGGCCGGCACACCGTGGCGGTCTACGACCCGCGCTACAGCCGCTCGCTGCACGCCAGCGACGCCGCCGCCGCCCAGACCCTGCCGCTCAAGGGCGAGGCGCTGGCGCCGGTGCTGGCCGAGGCGCTGGAGCGCCACGAAATCGGCGTCGCCTTCCAGCCCCAGGTGGACCTGACCAGCGGCCAGGTCACCGACATCGAGGTGCTGGCGCGCTGGCACCGCGCCGGCGAGGGCCAGGTGCCGGTGCGCGAGTTCGTCGACGTGGCCGAGCACCACCGCCTGATCGCCCGCCTGACCGACCAGGTGCTCGATCAGGCGCTGGCCGCCGCGCGCGTCTGGCGCCTCGGCGGGCTGCAGGCGGGGCTGTCGCTGAACCTGTCGGTGCAGCTGCTGGCCGACCGGGAGTGGCCTGCCCGCCTCGAAGCCGCCCTGGCCCGCCACGCCTGGCCGGCCGCGTCGCTGACGCTGGAGGTCGCCGCCCCCGCGCTGCTGCCGCACTCGGATGCGCACCCCGAGGTGCTCGCCCGGCTGGCCGAAATGGGCGTGCGCCTGGCGGTGGACGACTTCGGCAACGGCGCAACGTCCTACCTCTCGGTGGCCGAGCTGGGCGCGCTGGCACAGATCAAGATCGACCTGGCTGCGCTGCGGCAGGACGCCCGCGCCGCCCGGCCCGAGCAGCTGCGCGCGATCATCGCCAGCGCGGTGGCGCTCGGCCACGGGCTGGGCGCGCGGGTGGTCGTCAAGGGCGTGGAGCACACCAGCGACCTGGCGGCGCTTCACGACCTGGGGGTGGATGGCCTGCAGGGCCACGTCTGCGCCGCGCCGATGGCGCCGCGCCAGCTGCGCGGCTGGTGGACCGAGGCGCGCCGGCATCCGCTGGCCTGGCAGGTGGCCTCGCCGGAAACCGGCGCGATGGATCTGGACATCGCCCTGGACGTCACGCCGCGGTCCTGACGCCGCAGCGGGGCTGCGTTCGCGCGTGCGCTGAGCGCCCTGGGCCGGGCGTGAGCTGGCGAGTCTGCGTATGCTGCGCGGCAGCATGACCGCACCGCCTGCAGCCCAGCCCCACCCACCCCCGCCGCCATCGCCGGCGGACCGTCCGACCTCGACCGACCTGGGCACGCTGCTGCGCCAGCCGGGCTACACGCCCTGGTGGGTCTCGCGGCTGCTGACGCAGCTGGCCGCACAGATGGTGATGGTGGCGCTGGGTTGGCAGATGTACGAGCTGACGGCCAGCGCCTGGGACCTGGGCCTGGTCGGCCTGCTGCAGTTCATTCCCGCCCTGCTGCTGACGCTGCCCGCCGGCCACCTGGCCGACCACCGGGACCGGGCGCGCATCGTCGTGCTCACCCAGCTGGCGCAGTGGGTCGCCGCGGCCTGGCTGCTGGCCGCAACCACCGGCGGCTGGGTGGACCGCCCGCTGATCCTCGCGCTGTCGGTGCTGCTCGGCGCGGCCCGGGCCTTCCAGATGCCGGCCTCGCAGTCACTGACACCGCAGCTGGTGCCGCCGGCGCTGCTGCCGCGGGCGCTGGCCTTCAATTCCAGCGGCATCCAGGTGGCGATCATCGGTGGCCCGGCACTGGCCGGCGCGCTGTTCGCGGTGGGCATCGCCTGGGTCTATGCCCTCGGGGTGGCCGGCTTCGCCGCGGCCACGCTGCTGATGCGGCGCGTGCGGCCGGCGCCGCGCAGCGACGGCCCCGGCCGCACCGACGGTGAAGGCCGCTGGC
>DAOLLE010000141.1:0-7403 GCA_035331205.1 Burkholderiaceae bacterium | reverse complement strand
GCCAGTGCCGCCGCCGCGCTGCGCTCATCGATGCGCGCCAGCGCCTGCCCGGCCTGCGCCTGCGCGAGGCCGGCCTCGGCCGCCTTCACCGCCGTCTCGGCGTTGTCCTGCGCCGCCTGGCTGACGTAGCCCTGCGCGCGCAGTTCGCGGGCGCGGTTCAGATCAGTGCGCGCCTGACGCAGCTGCGTTTCGGCCTGCGCCACGCCGGCATCACTTTGCGCCAGTGCCGCCGCCGCGCTGCGCTCATCGATGCGCGCCAGCGCCTGCCCGGCCTTGACCCGGTCGCCGGCCTTCACCGCCAGCGAGAGCACATTGCCCCCGACCTGCGCCGCCACCGTCGCCTGCCGGATCGGCTCCAGCGTGCCATCGAGCTCCAGCGAGCGCGCGCTGCCGCCCGCCTGCACTGCCACGGTCGGCACGTCCAGCGCCACGGCGGCCGGTTGCGCTGCCCGGACCCCGACCGAGGCGCTGCCCAGCGTCAGGGCCGCAGCGGCCAGCAGGGCGGCACGGAAGGTGGAACGAGGCAGAGGCAGGCAGGGCATGTCGGGATCTCCTTGATACCCTGCATGGTATATGAAAACGAGAGATCACACACGGACCAAGGGGGCTCCGGCTCATGTCCGGTGTGCGCGCCTGCACCATCCGTGCCGACGCCGGGGATCGTCCCGGTTCGGGCGTCCGCGATGCATTCGGCCTGGCGGGCGACCCGGCGCTGGGGCGCTGGGCCGGTGTTCTGCATGGTCACCCGCGGTACCGGTATCTTCAGGGCGGTTTGCCTGGTCCTGCTGCAGCGGCACGCCGGCTGCGGGGCCGGGTCGGTTCCTCGACGAAAAACCGCGCCCCTCGGGGCGCGGCTGGGCTTCAGGCCAGGCGGTGCTGGATCAATACACCGTGATGCCCTGGGCCTTGAACAGGTTGATCAGCGGCTGGTTCAGCGTGTCCGGGTCGGGGTAGCCATAGACGTTGGAGTAGGCGCCCCAGCTGATGCTGTGCCAGTTCCAGTTCATGCCGCTGGCGCCGTATTGGGCCATCAGGCTCAGGGTGTCGGTCATCCAGGCCAGGCCGCCTCGGTCGGCGGTGTAGTTGCGGGGGGCCTGGCCGAACTCGCCGAGGTTGATCGGCACGTTGTTGGCCAGCGAGAACTGGATGCCGTAGGTCAGCAGGCTGTTTTCCAGGTAGGCCTTGTTGTACGCGCTGCGGGTGACGTAGGCCTTGTTGGTTTGCAACTGGATGCCCATCGCGCCGGTGCTGCCGGTGGCACTCGTGCCCTTGATCCAGCCGGAGATCTGGTACTTGTAGCCCTGGCGCACCGAGAAGGTGAGGTTGGGCATCTTGACCAGGTACTTGCCGTTCGCCGCTGAAATGCTCACCGAGGCCGTGCCGCGGTGGCCGGTGGTCTCGATCACCTTGCTGCCGGTGGTGCCGGAAATCCGCTGGGTGGTGGTGTTGCCGGTGAAGGACAGGTAGGGGTCGAAGGTCTCGAGCAGGTAGGGGTTGGCCGGGGCCTTCTCCATGTCGATGTTCTGCACCACGCGCACCAGATTGCCGGCCGGGTCGTATTCGCTGACCGTGAAATCGTCGAAGGTGACCTTGCCGGTGTTGGCGTTGGCGATGAACACCGGCATCGCGGCGATCACGTTGGGGTCACTGACGGTGAAGAGCGAGCCGGTGTAGTAGGTCCAGGCGGTGGTGCCGGTGGGGATCGGCGCGTTTTCCAACAGGGCACCGGGGGTGGTGTCCGTCGACCAGGGCAGCACCGCCGAACTGTTGTCGCCGTAGCGCATGTTGCTGTCACCTCGGTTGCCGCCGTACGACAGCTGGGAGGCGTGGTACCAGTGGTCGTAGTGGTGGAAGTCGTACATCGTGTTGCTGTCGGCGATCAGCGGCGGCACCGCGCAGTCGCTGGCGAAGCAGGTCTGCACGTCCAGCAGGTGGCGGGTGTTCACGCCGCGGATCGCGCTGGCCAGCGTCTGGATGTAGGCCTGGTACTGGGCGTTGTTGGCCGGCAGGGTCTCGTTCATCAGGTCGAAGCCGGCGATGGCCGGTTCGTCCTTGTAGCGGTTGGCGATCTCGGTCCACAGCGCCTTCAGCCGATCCTGGCAGGAGCCGTAGGCATTGCCGCCGGTCCAGAAGGTGCCGGTGTAGCCGCTGCCCTGGTAGCCGCACTGCGGCGCCATCATCGACAGCAGGATGCGCACGCCGCCCTGGCGGGCCCAGAGGATCTGCTTGTTCAGCCAGTCCCAGCCCTCCTGCTTGTAGACGTAGGGGCTGGTGTTTTCCTCGAAGAGGCGGTACCAGAGATTCAGCCGCACCACGTTGAGGCCGGCGGCGCGCACCGCGGCGTAGTCCTCCCGGTCGTACTCGCGGCTCTTGAAGACGGAGTCCGCCACGTCGGCTTCGTCGCTGTAGGCCGTGAAGTTGGTGCCCAGCAGGCGGATCGGCGTGTTGGCGGCGCCCACCACGAGCTGGCGGCCGGAAGCGCGGATGAAGTCGCTGGCCGCACCGCCGGTGGGCACATAGGCGTCCGGCGTGTCCAGGCGGGCGTCGTCGATGAAGAAGTCGGTGCCGACCGCCGGGCCGTTCAGGTAGACCTGCGCCAGCGTGACGGTGCCGGTTGGGTTGTGCTTGTAGTAGCCGCCGAGCTTGACCCACTTGCCGGCGGGCACGCTGCGGTTGTCCAGCACGATGTAGTTCGTGCCGGCACCGTCGACCAGCTTGATGCCGAAGGAGTAGGTGGCCGACACCGCCTGGCGGTTGCGCACCCACACGCGCACATCGTGGCCCTTGCCGGCCTGCAGCTGGCTGGTGACGGTCTGGGCGATGCCCACCGTCGTGGCGCTGCGGCCGGAGACCAGCGCGGCCTGCGTGCCGCCGTGCGCCTGCTCGCTGCTGGCGGCGATGACGGGCGTGCCACCGAAGCCGACCCAGCCGCTGGCGTTGTTGGGCGCCTCGAAGGTCGGGTTGACGAGCACATTGGCAGCAAGCACGGGCGCGCCGAGCACCAGCCCCGCAAGGGGCAGCATTTTCTTGATCATGATGGAACGGTTGGGTGAAGGTGGAGCGGGTCGAGAAACCGCGGCCTCCGCTTGGCGGGTTCAACCGTGACCCGTGCATGCAGAAACGCCCAGGTTCGGACAGACCGCCATCGCAGAGCCGACGTCTTTCATTTTTTTCATTGCTTCGGGGCGGCGCCACTGGCAGGCGGGACAGCGATCGGCAGAATCAGGCCAACTTCGCGGCCCCTTGCGCTGTCCCAACGATGCCGACCGACCCGTCCCTGTGCCCTGAGGGCCGCTGCCGTGTTGCGGTGATCGCCTTCGACCGCATCAGCAGCTTCCACCTGTCCGTTCCCTGCGTGATGTTCGGCGAGGTGCATGCGCCGCCCGCGCCCTTCGAGCTGGTGGTGTGCTCGGCCGACCCGCCACCGCTGCGCACCGATGCCGGCTTCACGCTGGGCGGTCTGGCCGGGCTGGAGGCCGTCGAAGCCGCTCAGGTGGTGATCGTTCCGGGCTGGCGCGATGTCACCGAGCGCCCGCCCGAGGGGCTGCTGCAGGTGCTGCGCGCCGCTCACGCGCGCGGCGCGCGGCTGGTCGGGCTGTGCCTGGGCACGCACGTGCTGGCCGAGGCCGGGCTGCTGCACGGCCGGCGTGCCACCACGCACTGGGAGTACGCACCGCACTTGGCGCGGCGCTTTCCGGACATCCACGTCGAGCCCGACATGCTCTACGTCGAGGACGGCCCGGTGCTGACCTCGGCCGGCACCGCCGCCGGACTCGATGCCTGCCTGCACCTGCTGCGCGGGCAGCTCGGCGCCCGCCGCGCCAACGCCATCGCGCGCCGGATGGTGATTGCGCCGCACCGCGAGGGCGGACAGGCCCAGTTCATCCCGCAGCCGCTGCCGGACTCGGCCGGCGGTTCGCGGCTGGCGCAGCTCATCGCCTCGGTGCGCGAGCGGCTGCACGAGCCGCACAGCCTCGACTCGCTGGCGTGCGAAGCGCACCTGAGTCGTCGCAGCCTGACCCGCCACTTCCGGGCCCTGACCGGCACGACCGTGCAGGCCTGGCTCCTGGCCGAGCGCCTGAACCTGGCCCAGCAGCTGCTGGAGCAGTCCGACGCGCCGATCGAGCGCATTGCCGTCCGGGCCGGCTTCGGCTCGCCCGAAGCGCTGCGGCTGCACTTCCGCCGTGCGCTCGGGATTTCCCCGACGCGCTGGCGGGCCGGCTTCCGGGGCTGAACCGGTGGGCTGAACCGGCGGGCACTCGTTCAGGCACACTCCCTGCGTCGACCCCGGTGCCTGTCCCCGGCCCGGTGGCCGGGATCCGAACCGACCAGGAGTCCGTGACGATGACCCCCTCTGCGATCGCATCGACCTCTGCGGGCAACGCCCCGGTCCCGACCGCGGCGCTGGCCGCGATCCCGCGCGAGCGACTCCCCGCCCTGCTGCGGCGCATGCCCAAGGCGGAGCTGCACCTGCACATCGAAGGCTCGCTGGAGCCGGAGCTGATCTTTCGGCTCGCGCAGCGCAACGGCGTCGCGCTGCCCTACCCGAGCGTGGAGGCGCTGCGCGCGGCCTACGCCTTCACCGACCTGCAGAGCTTCCTGGACATCTACTACGCCGGGGCCAGCGTGCTGCTGCACGAGCAGGACTTCTTCGACATGGCCTGGGCCTACTTCGAGCGCGCCGCGGCCGAGAACGTGGTGCACGCCGAGCTCTTCTTCGACCCCCAGACGCACACCGACCGCGGCGTGCCCTTCGAGGCCGTGATCCGCGGCCTGCACCATGCGGGCCAGCGCGTGCACGCCGAGCTGGGCGTCAGCGCCAAGCTGATCCTCTGCTTCCTGCGCCACCTGAGCGAGGAGGCGGCCTTCGCCACGCTGGAGCAGGCGCTGCCCTGGCGGCAGCACTTCATCGGCGTCGGGCTGGACAGCTCCGAGGTCGGCCACCCGCCGGAGAAGTTCGCCCGCGTCTTCGCGCGCTGCCGCGAGCTGGGTCTGCACGTGGTCGCCCACGCGGGCGAGGAGGGGCCGCCGGCCTACATCGAGTCCGCGCTGGATGTGCTGCAGGTCGAGCGCATCGACCATGGCGTGCGCTGCCTGGAAAGCCCCGCGCTGGTGCAGCGCCTGGCCGCCAGCCGCATGCCGCTGACGGTCTGCCCGCTGTCGAACCTCAAGCTGCGCGTCTTCGACACCCTGGCCGACCACAACCTGCCCGCGCTGCTGGCCGCCGGCCTGTGCGCGACGGTGAACTCCGACGACCCGGCCTACTTCGGCGGCTACATCAATCAGAACTTCGTCGAGACCTTCGCCGCGCTGCCCCAACTCGGCGCCGCCGAGGCCTACACCCTGGCGCGCAACAGCTTCGAGGCCAGCTTCGTGTCCGCGTCGCAGAAGGCGGCGTGGACGGCGCAGCTCGATGCGCTGGTGCAGGCGTTGGCGGTGGAGGGTGGTTGATGGGGATAGGGAGGGGGCGGATGAGGTTGACCGTATCTCGATTGAGATACAGAATGAGGGCTTCCGGCTGGAGCCCACGATGACCCACTCCACGATGCTGCACGTCCGTGTGGACGAAGAACTGAAGGCCCAGGCCAGCGAGGCGCTGTCGTCCATGGGCCTGTCGGTGTCGGATGCGGTGCGCATCCTGCTCAAGCGGGTGGTCAACGACCAGGCCTTCCCGCTGGAGCTGAAGGTGCCGAACGCCGCCACCCGCGAGGCGATGGCCGATGCCCGGGCGCTGATGGCGCAGCGCGCTGCCCGCTTCGATTCGGCCGACGCGCTGTTCGATGACCTCGAGTCGACCCGCGGCGAGTAAGCGCGCGCCGCTGCCGCGGGCCTGCGACTTCACCCGGGCCTTTCGCAAGGACTGGGAGCGGCTGTCCCGCTCGGGGCGCTTCGACCTGAAGCGCTTGAAAGAGGCGATGCTGCTGCTCATCGCCAACGACTCTCCACTGGGCGCCGAGTGGCTGGACCACCCGCTGCGTGGCGACTGGGCCGATCACCGCGAGTGCCACATCGGCGGTGACTTCCTGCTGATCTACCGGCTGGAGGGCGACGTGGTCGTCTTTGTCCGCGCCGGCACGCACAGCGACCTGTTCGAAGAATGACGACCACGGCCATGACCGCACCTGCCGCCTCAACCCCCGCCATCACGATCTTCCACAACGCTCGCTGCAGCAATTCGCGCGGTGCGCTGGCGCTGCTGCAGGCTGCGGGCTTCGCGCCGCAGGTGGTGAACTACCTGGACACGCCGCCGGACCGGGCGACGCTGGTCGCGCTGATCCGCGACGCCGGCCTGACGCCGCGCGGGGCGATCCGCAGCAAGGAGGCGGTCTACGCCGAGCTGGGGCTGGACGCGGCCGATGACGCGGCGCTGATTGACGCGATGCTGGCGCACCCGATCCTGATCAACCGGCCCTTCGTCGTCACGCCCTGGGGCACGCGGCTGTGCCGCCCGCCCGAAGTGCTGCTGCAGATCCTGCCGACGTGAGCGCGGCCATGAACGGGGCCGCTGAATCCGGGGCCGACCCGACGCTGGCGGCGCTGCGGCGCGGCGAGCTGGCCGGCGCGCGCGCGCTGACGCTGGGTGGCGGGTTGACCTAGCTGCCGCCGGAGGTCCTGGGCCTGGCCGACACGCTGGAGCGGCTGGATGTGAGCGGCAACGCGCTGAGCGCGCTGCCGGCGGACTTCGGCCGCCTGAAGCGGCTGAAGGTCTTCTTCGCCTCGGGCAACCGCTTCGAGCGGCTGCCGCCGGTGCTGGGCGACTGCCCGGCGCTGAGCCAGATCGGCCTGCGCGGCTGCGGCCTGCGCGAGGTCCCGGGCGAGGCGCTGCCGCCGGCCCTGCGCTGGCTGACGCTGACCGACAACCACCTCGAGCACCTGCCCGATGCGCTGGGCGAGCGCCCGCAGCTGCAGAAGCTGATGCTGGCGGGCAACCGCCTGAGCGCGCTGCCGGTCACGCTGGCGCGGGCGCGCTCGCTGGAGCTGCTGCGGCTGTCGGCCAACCGCTTCGAGGCCTGGCCGACCTGGCTGGCCGAGCTGCCGCGGCTGGCCTGGCTGGCCTGGGCGGGCAACCCGCTGGAGCCGGCCGACGCCACGCCGATCGTCGCCGATGTGCCCTGGGCGCAGCTGGCGCTGGGCGAGCGGCTGGGCGAGGGCGCTTCGGGGCTGATCCACCGGGCCGTCTGGCGCGACGGGGGGGACGAGGCGGAAGGCCGCGCCGTGGCCGTGAAGCTCTTCAAGGGCGCGATGACCAGCGACGGCCTGCCCGAGCGCGAGATGGCCGCCTGCCTGGCCGCAGGCGCGCACCCGCAGCTGGTGGCCGCACTGGGCCGCGTGCGCGACGCGCCCGGCGGTCAGCAGGCATTGGTGATGCCGCTGCTGCCGCCCGGCTGGCGCACGCTGGCCGG
>DAOLLE010000140.1:0-7564 GCA_035331205.1 Burkholderiaceae bacterium | reverse complement strand
GCCGCCATCGGGCAGGCCGCTGAGTTCGAGCCGCACGCCGCGGGCGATGCCGCTGCGCGGCGTGAGGCCCTGCGCGCTGGGGTCGTCGATGCGCAGTGCGGCGGCCGACAGGCGCAGCGTCAGGGTGGTTCCGGTCCGCTGGGCCTCGGCCACTTCGGAGTCGGCGAATTCGAGCCAGAGCGTCATGGGGCGGGATTCTGGGCGATGCGCCGTTCGGCTGCCAACGCCAGAAACGACAACGCCCCGCCAAAGCGGGGCGCTGCGATCGCGCGTGAGCGACGACTTACTTCTTGGCGGCGGAAGCGGCCTCGGCCTTCTTGGCTGCCTTTTCCTTCTTGGCGGCTTCCTTGGCGGCCTTCTTCGCAGCCTTTTCGTCGGCGGCGTCCGCCTTCGCGTCGGCCTTCTTGTCGGCCTTCGCCTCGGCCTTGCTGTCTGCCTTGGCGTCAGCCTTTTCGGCCTTGGCCGGCTTGTCGGCCTTCTTGGCGGCCGGGGCGGCGCCGTTGAAGCTGGCGCCGTTGACGGTCAGGCCCTCGGCGGAGAACTTGGCGGCGTTGCCTTCGCCCACGCCCTTGACGCGGTCGATGAAGTCGGCCCAGTCCTTGAAGGCGCCCTTCTTGCGCTCGTCGATGATCTTGGTGGCGATCGCCGGGCCGATGCCCTTGACCGAGTCCAGCGCGGCCTGGTCGGCCTTGTTGACGTCCACCGCAGCGAAGGCGGCCGCGGCAAAGAAGGCCAGCAGAACGGCCAGCAATTTCTTGATCATCACTTCTCCTCGAAAGTCGACTCGGGACGCCATCCGCTGGATGCGGCAGCAGGGGGACTTCGGCGCGGCCGTGACAGGCGCATCGAAGCGTGCGAATGTAACGTTTCGGCGTGACTTCACGTTGACGCCGACTTGCTCAGTGATAGTCGTCTTCGCGCTGATGTCGCAGCGCCGCCACCACCACCTGGTCCGGGCCGACGATCTCGAACAGCGCCACATAGCCGCTCGCGCCGAAGGGGATCACGAGTTCGCGCAGGAAGGGCTGACGCGGAGCCGGGATGCGCCGCTGCGGGTCGTCCGCCTTGCGGCAGGTGAAGGGGAAGCGCTCCAGCAGTCGCAGTCCGTCCTCGATGGCCGCCAGAGCCCGATCCGCCAGGTCCGGATCCCCACCCCCCTCGCGGCCGAGTTCCCGCTCCAGGATGAAGTCGATCAGCCGCTCCAGATCCGCCTGCGCCTCCTGGCTCAGGCGCACCGTCCAGGTCATGCCGGGTCCGGGCCGGCGGCGCGTTCCCGAGCCGCCGCGATCCGGCGCTTCTGGGCCTGCATCGACTCGTCGAGGCTCACGGTCGGCGCGCCCTGCTGGACGGCTTCCAGTGCGGCCATGCCGCGCGCCACGAACTCGGCCTGCTGCTGCCGACGGCGCACCTGGGCGCGCACCGAGGTCTCGACGAAAGCGCTGAGGGTCTCGCCCTCGGCCAGCACGCCTTCGAGCTGCTCGCGCAAGGCAGGCTCGACGCGGATGGCGGGGATGGCAGCGGTTTTCATGGTGGCAATGTAATGCAATTGCGCTGCAATTTGGGCCTGCCATTGTTCACTGGCTGACGGCGTCACAATCCGCCGCCGACTGAGCCAGCCACCATGCCCCTCACCTGGATCGACACCCACTGCCACCTCGACGCGAGCGAGTTCGACGCCGACCGAAGCGCCGTGCATCAGCGCGCCCGCGCCGCCGGGGTCGCGTTGCTGGTGATTCCGGCGGTGTCGAGCGCGACGCTGGCGGCGGTGCGCACGCTGGCGCACGCGGGGGGCGACGCCTACGCGCTGGGCTTTCACCCGCTGTACGTCGAGCGTGAGCCGCCCGAGGCCTTCGGTGACCTGGCGGCGCAGCTCGAGCGCCACCGCGGCGATCCTCGCCTGGTGGCGGTGGGCGAGATCGGGCTGGACGGCTTTGTCGCCGGGCTGGACCCGGTGGCGCAGGAGCGCGCCTGCGCGGCGCAACTGGGCCTGGCCGCCGAGGCCGGACTGCCGGTGATTCTCCACGTGCGGCGCAGTGCGGACCGGCTGTTGGCGTTGCTGCGCCGCCAGCGGGTGCTGGGCGGCATCGCCCACGCCTTCAACGGCAGCGCGCAGCAGGCGTGGGCCTTCCTCGACCTGGGCTTCAAGCTGGGCTTCGGCGGCGCGATGACGCAAGCGCGTGCGCTGCAGATCCGCCGCCTGGCCGCCGAGCTGCCGGCCGACGCCTGGGTGCTGGAGACGGACGCGCCGGACATCCCGCCCGCCTGGCTCTACCGCAGCGCCGAGGCGCGCGCGTTGGACGGCCAGGGTCACGGCCGCAACGAGCCCGGCGAGCTGCCGCGCATCGCCCAGACGCTGGCCGAGCTGCGCGGCCTGAGCCTGGACGAGGTGGCGCGCCAGTCCACCGCCAACGCCTGCGCCGCGCTGCCCAAGCTGGCCGCGCTGCCCAAGCTGGCCGCGCTGCTGGCCACCGCGGAGGATGCTGCGCCGTGAGCGATCGGTCGGCCGACGACATCCTGACTGGCCTGGCGCCGGTGCTCGGGCCGCAGACCCGGCTGATCGTGCTGGGCAGCTTCCCGAGCGTGGCCTCGCTGGCCGCCCAGCAGTACTACGCCCACCCGCGCAACCAGTTCTGGCCGATCCTCTCCGAGCTCTGGGGGCTGGACCTGCGCGCGCTGCCCTATGCCGAGCGCCTGGCCGTAGTTCGCGAGCGCGGCCTGGGCATCTGGGACGTCTACGCCCGCTGCCGCCGCGCGGGCAGCCTGGACTCGGCCATCGAGGACGCCGAGCTCAACGACCTGGCCGGCCTGCGCGAGCGGGCCCCGGCGCTGCAGGCGCTGGCGCACAACGGCGGCGAGTCTGCGCGCACGATGCGCATCACCCGTGGCCTCGGCCTGCCGGTGCACCGCCTGCCGTCGACCAGCCCGGCCAACGCCAGCTGGAGCTTCGAGCGCAAGTGCGCCGCCTGGCGGGAGGTGTTTGAGAGGTATGGGTTGGGGTGAATCAGCCCAGCTCGCTCCGCCCGGATGCCGAATGCAGGACGCCTGGCCACTGGCCGAGCAGTGCCGGCAATGCGGTCTGCACGGTGTCCCACACCACCTCCAAGTTGATTTCGAAGTAGCCGTGGGCGATGCGGTTGCGCATGCCTCGCATGCCGCGCCAAGGCACTTCCGGGTGTGCGCGGACAAACTCGGGAAACCCGTCCATCACCTTCGTCGCTGCCTCACCGACGATGACGAGGCTCATCACCACCGCCTGTTGGGTGCGTCGGTCGGCCAGGAAATCCTCCTTCTCCAACCCATCGACGAAGCTGCACGCATCCTGCGCGGCCTGCTGCATGTGGCCGAGGAAGTCCAGCAATCGCAGCGGGCTGTTCATACCGGCCGGGCTTCGGCCAGCACCCGGGCACGGAATGCGAGTGGCAGGTCGCTCGGCGTCAGCAGGTCCACTCGCACACCGAGCAGCTCCTGCAGCTCGTCCTGCAGCCCACCGAGGTCGAACAGCGTGGCGCCCGGCAGCGCATCCACGAGCAAGTCCAGGTCGCTGCCATCCCGGTCCGTGCCGTGCAGCACCGACCCGAAGACGCGCGGGTTGGCGGTACGGAATCGCCCGGCCGCCGCTCGCACGGCGGCGCGCTGGCTGTCGAGAGCGGTGGACGGGCGCATGGCGCAGGGTGGTGCTGACTCGGTCGGATGATAGTTTGACCGCGGCGTGGTGGACCTGCTCTCATCCGTTTCAGATCCCCGTTCTCATGGCGGCAATCACTTTCCATCGCATGGGTCGCTGCCATCCCGTCGCCTCATGGTTGGGACGGATCTTCCCGGCTTGTCCGGGCATGCCCGGCTTGGTCGAGCCTTTACGGGAGATTCAGTGGATCGCAGCGCGAGTCCGGCCTCTTGCTGCTCTACCATGAGGCATGAATTCACGATTGAACAACCTTCCGGGCGCGGGGGCCGCGGGGGAGACGGTGCGCGAACGCCGAGCCGCCTCGGGCCGGTCGGCCACCACCGGCCGGGGCGGTCGGCGGGGTGCCCAGTCCGCCGATGCGCTGCCGGAGGCGACGATTTCCGAGTTGGACGGGGTGCGCTACCTTCACCTCGGCCATACGCCCTGGGTGCAGGGCGCGATGCGCATCCACCGCCCGCGCAAGCTGGAGCTGGAGTACGTGCAGCGCATGGTGGTCTGGCTGCTGCTGCACGAACCGGAGCGCTGGGCTCAGCTGCGCATCGCCCAGCTCGGCCTGGGTGCGGCGGCGCTGGCGCGCTTCTGCCACGGCGAGCTGCACGCGCCGACCACGGTGGTGGAAATCAATCCGCAGGTGATCGCCGCCTGCCGGCAGTGGTTCCGCCTGCCGCACGACGACGAGCGACTGAACGTGGTCAACGCCGACGCCGGGGCCTGGGTGGCCGATGCGGCGCAAGTGGCTTCGGCCGATGTGCTGTGCATCGACCTCTACGACCACGAGGCGGCTGCGCCGGTGCTGGACGACGACGCCTTCTACCGACACTGCTGGTCGGTGCTGGACGAGGGCGGGGCGCTGAGCGTCAACCTCTTCGGGCGCAACGCCAGCTTCGCGCGCAGCGCCCGGCGCCTCGCCCGCGCCTTCGCGGCCGAGGGGCTGGTGCCGCCCGGCCAGGTCTGGATGCTGGAGCCCACCGACGAGGGCAACACCATCGTGTTGGCGCTCAAGGGCGCCGAGCTGCCCGACGCCGAGACCTTGGCGCGCCGCGCCGAGCAGGTGCAGGCACTGACCGGCCTGAAGGCGGCGCGCTGGCTGCGTGGGCTGAAGGCGGTGCGGCCGCCGTCGCCGCGCAGCGTGGCTTCGTTGACCGACGGCCTGGCGAGCGCCGAAGGGAGCCTGTGATGATCCATTCCCACCGCCCGGCCCCCTCCCTGCACCAGCAACGCGGGGCGCTGAGCTGGCGCACCCTGCTCGAATGGCTGGTGGAGGACGGCTACGTGATGGCCGGCGAGGCCGCGCAGCTGCAGCTGCGCCTGTCGGCCGGCAGCTCCAGCCAGCATCCGCTGATCCGCCTGGGCGGCGCCGAACTGCGCCACGCCCGCAGCGGGGAGCCGCTGGACGTCGAGGCGCTGACGCGCTGGCTGGCGCAGCGCATCAGCCTGCCCTACCTGCGCATCGACCCGCTGAAGGTGGACGTGGCGCGCGTCACCGAGGTGATGTCGGCCGCCTACGCCGAGAAGCGCCGCGTGCTGCCGGTACAGGTGGGCGCCGCGGAGGTGACGATCGCCACCGCCGAGCCCTACGTGATCGACTGGGTCAGCGAGATCGCGGCGCACACGCGCAAGACGGTGCGCCTGGTGCTGGCCAACCCGCTGGACATCGCGCGCTACACCACGGAGTTCTACTCGGTGGCGCGGTCGGTGCGCGCGGCGCAGAAGACCGGCGAGACCAGCAGCACGGTCAACTTCGAGCAGCTGGTCGAGATGGGCAAGCACAAGCAGCTCGACGCCAACGACCAGGGCGTCGTGCAGCTGGTGGACTGGCTCTGGACCTACGCCTTCGACCAGCGCGCCAGCGACATCCACCTGGAGCCGCGGCGCGACCAGTGCGTGATCCGCTTCCGCATCGACGGGGTGCTGCACACCGTCTACCAGCTGCCGAGCACGGTGATGGCGGCGGTGACCGCGCGCATCAAGCTGCTCGGGCGCATGGACGTGGTCGAGCGCCGGCGGGCGCAGGATGGGCGCATCAAGACGCGCAGCCCGCGCGGCGACGAGATCGAGATGCGCCTGTCGACGTTGCCCACCGCCTTCGGCGAGAAGCTGGTGATGCGCATCTTCGACCCGGAGACCGCGGTCAAGCCGGTGACCGAGCTGGGTTTCGACGCCGCCGACGTGCAGCGCTGGCGCACGCTGATGGACGCGCCCCACGGCATCGTGCTGGTCACCGGCCCGACCGGCAGCGGCAAGACGACCACGCTGTACGCCACGCTCAAGCGCCTGGCCACCGATCAGGTGAACGTCTGCACGGTGGAGGACCCGATCGAGATGATCGAGCCGGCCTTCAACCAGACGCAGGTGCAGCCGGCGCTGGACCTGGACTTCGCCGCCAGCGTGCGCGCGCTGATGCGCCAGGACCCGGACATCATCATGGTCGGCGAAATCCGCGACCTGGAGACCGCCGAGATGGCGGTGCAGGCCGCGCTGACCGGCCACCTGGTGTTCAGCACGTTGCACACCAACGACTCGGCCAGCGCCGTGACCCGGCTGCTCGACCTGGGCGTGCCGGCCTACCTGATCAACGCGACGCTGATCGGCGTGCTGGCGCAGCGGCTGGTGCGCACGCTCTGCCCGGATTGCCGCCAGAGCGATGAGGCGCTGAGCGTCGAGGCCCTGGCCGCGGTGATGCCGGGTGTGACGGTCGAGCAGCTGCTCGCGGCGGGGGAAGGCGGCCCAGCCGACGGCGACGAGGCCGATTCCGATGCGCTGACCGAAGGGCGGAGCGATGCTGCCGAGCCGGGGCGCTTTCGCCCCATGCGGCCGGTGGGCTGCACCGCCTGCCGGATGACCGGCTACCGCGGCCGCAGCGGTCTGTTCGAGCTGCTGACCTTCGACGAGGGCGTGCGCGCCACGATCACCGAGCAGCCCGACCTGGCGCGCCTGCGCCGCGAGTCGCAGCGCCAGGGCCTGACGCCGCTGCGCCTGGCCGGGCTGCGCAAGGTGGCGCAGGGCCTGACCACGCTCGACGAGGTGCTGCGCGCCACGCCCGATTTCACGGCCTGACCTGCCTCGCCGGCCGCGCTGGCCGCATCGTCCGCATGCGGTTGGCTAAGTGGAATCCACAGTCGGGGGCCGAAAGCCCCTGCCTAGAATCGCCGCGACCCTACCCGCAGCTTACAAAGTGACATCGGGACCGCGCGGGCAGGCCTGGAAGACACAACGAGGAGCACACGTGAAGATCAAGAGCCAGAAGGATTTCTGGTCGGGGCTGATGTTCATCGTCACAGGCGTCGCATTCGCCTGGGGCGCGCTGAACTACAGCTTCGGCAACTCGGCGCGGCCTGGGCCGGGCTACTTCCCATTCGGGCTGGGCATCCTGCTGGCCATCCTCGGCGGCGTGGTGCTCTTCGGTGCACTGACGGTCGAGACCGAGGACGGCGATCCGATCGGCCAGTGGGCCTGGAAGCCGCTGGTGATCATCGTGCTGTCGCTGGTGGGCTTCGGCTTGGCGCTGCCAAAACTGGGGCTGGTGATCAGCCTGCCGCTGCTGGTCTTCATGGTCTCCACCGCGGGCGATGAATTCCACTGGAGGGATGCGCTGCTCAACGCAGCCATCCTGACGGCCCTGTCCTACGTGGTGTTCGTCAAGGGCCTGAGCCTGACACTGCCCGTGTGGCCCACCTTCGTGACCGCTGCCAGCTGAGGGACCATCGATGGAACTTCTCAACAACCTGGCGTTGGGCTTCGGCGTCGCCTTCACGCTGCAGAACCTGCTGTACGCCTTCGGCGGCGCGGTGCTCGGCACCCTGATCGGCGTGCTGCCGGGCCTTGGCCCGGTGGCCACCATCGCGATGCTGCTGCCCAGCATCTACGCGCTGGACGCCA
>DAOLLE010000139.1:0-7576 GCA_035331205.1 Burkholderiaceae bacterium | reverse complement strand
CCAGCGCCTGGCCTCCGCCAAGACCCGGCTGCGCGGCGCCCCCGAGATCGACCTGCAGATCAAGCTCATCGTGGACAGGCACCATGTGGGTCGCTACCTCAAGGTTCGCCGCGTCGTTCGCGAAGAGCACGTCTTCAAGCAAACCCGCCGTGGCCGCCCGGGCCCCGACACGGCCTACCGCAAGATCACCAAGCGACGCTTCGACGTGCAATGGAGCACCGACGAGCAGGCCATCGCCTACGACCGGCGAAGCGACGGCATGTACCCGTTGATGACGAACGACCGCAAGCTCAGCGCCGCACAGGTCCTGCAGGCCCACAAAGGCCAGCCCATGATCGAGAAGCGCTTCGAGCAGATCAAGACCGTACACCAGATCGCCCCGGTGTTCCTCAAGGACGAGGGTCGCATCGAGGCACTGTTCACCCTGTACGCGATCGCACTGCTGGTGCAGGCCCTCATCGAGCGCGAGCTGCGCCAGGCCATGGCGCACGAAGCCATCGAGGAACTGCCCATCTACCCCGAGCAGCGCCAGTGCGCGCATCCCACCACCGAGCAGGTGCTGCGCCTGTTCAGCCTGGCCGAGCGCCATCAACTGCGTCAACACGGCCGCACCGTTCAGGCATTCAACCTCACACTCACCGACCTGCAGCGCAAAGTGCTCGCGCTGCTCGGCGTCCCCGCAAGCACGTTCTAGGCACCTCGAAACGCAGCCCGGAAATTACGCGCAAATGCGTCTGCTGACCCGCGGAAAGTAAGTACCGGCGCCTCAGCGCCAAGGGTGGCGGCACCGGCGGTCAATTCAACAAGCGGAAGCCCCGACGAGGGTGCGCTTTATAGTGGTGCCTGGCCAGCTTCCTCTTCCTTGGCGACCATGAACCACGCGCAGTCTCCGCCGGACGCGCAGCCCGGCGCGGCACAGGCGGCCTTCCAGCTGAACCTGCGCCACTTGCGCGGCCTGACGGCCGTGCACGAGCACGGCAGCATCAGTGCGGCCGCTGGCGCGGTGGGGCTCAGCCAGCCGGCGCTGACGCAGGGCATCCTGAAGCTGGAGAAGCTGATGGGAGAGGTGCTGTTCGAGCGGCGCCCGGACGGGATCGTGCCCACGGCGGCCGGGGAACTGGTGGTGGACCGGGCGCGGGCCTGCCTGGCCCACCTGGCAACGGGCACCCGCCAGGTGGGCGGCACGGCGTTCGAACCGGATCGCCGGCTCAGCATGACGCAACTGCGCGCCTTCGTGGCGCTGGTGCGGGCCGGCAGCATCTCCGCTGCAGCCGCAGACCTTGGGCTGTCTCAGCCGGCAGTGCACCGGGCCGTGCGCGAACTCGAGGAGGCGCTGGGACGCAAGCTGGTGGAGCGCCGCGGCCGCGGAGTGCACGTCAACTTTGCCGGTCGGCGTTTTGCCCGCAGTTGCAGGCTCGCGCTGGCCGAACTCCAGGCGGCGTTCTCCGAGCTCGGGCGCGACCCGCACAACCCCACCATCGCTCTCGGCACGACCCCCCTGGCACGTGGCTTCCTCGTGCCCGAGGCCATGGCGCTGATGGTGGCGGAACGGTTTCCCGCGGGGTTCCGCGTGCACGAAGGCAGCTGGGGCGAACTGGTGGAGGCGCTCAGGGACGGTGTGATCGACATCATCGTCGGCGAGATCCCCGACGACGCAGCGCCGGACCTGGCCACGCACCCGCTTTACGAGGAAGCCCCGGTGGTGGTGGCGGGGCGGCAGCATCCGCTCGCGACGCGGCGCAGTTGCACGCCGCAGATGCTGGCTTCCTACCCCTGGATCATCGCGCCGGAGAACTCGCCGCTGCGTGCCGAATGGGAGCGCCTCTTCGCCGATCGCCGCCCCGAGGCGCCGGTGGAGTGCGGCTCGATCATGATCATCGGCCGCCTGCTGACCGCCAGCGACCTGCTGACGCTCGCCATGCCGGACCAGGTGGCGCTGCAGGTGCGCACCGGCCTGCTCAGCTGCATCGGCGCACCGCTGGCGGGAAGCAGGCCGACGGTCGGCGCCACGATGCGCAAGAGCTGGCGCCTCACGCGGGCCCAGCAGCGGTTCCTCGAACTGCTGACGGTGGCTTCCGCCGGCATTGGCGCCGACGCGAGCCGGCAGTCGCTCATCGAGCCCTACTGGACCTGAAGGCCGCTGCCACCACTGTGGGGCCAGCTCAATTCCGGTTTCTCAATACCGCGGCGGCCTTTCGAATCACGCGCCGGCCGGCACTGCCTAGAATCGGGCGAATCGATGTTCGGTTCAACCACTCACCCTAAAAGGCCATGCTGAATTCCCAAGACAACGAGACGCTCGTTCGCGTCGGCCCCGGTACCGCGATGGGCCAGCTCATGCGGCTGTACTGGATCCCCTTCCTCGCGTCCGCCGATGTCGAGCGCGACGGCCAGCCGCATCGGGTGCGCCTGCTGGGCGAGGACCTGGTCGCGTTCCGCGACAGCGAGGGCCAGGTCGGCCTGGTGGACCAGGCCTGCCCGCACCGCGGCGCGCCCATGGTGTTCGCCCGCAACGAGGAGGGCGGCATCCGCTGCATCTACCACGGCTGGAAGTTCGACGTGACGGGGCAGTGCCAGGAGACCCCGGCGGAACCCCCGGGCAGTGCCATGACCAGCCGCATGACCATCAAGTCCTATCCCGTGCGCGAGCGCAACGGCGTGCTGTGGACCTACATGGGCCCGAAGCGCGAGACGCCGCCGCCGCTGCCTGAGCTCGAATGGAACATGGTGCCCGAGTCGCACTCCGTCGTCACCGTCCGGGTGCAGGAGTGCAACTGGCTGCAGGCACTGGAAGGTGAAATCGACTCCGCGCATGCCGCCATCCTGCATGGCCGCAACGCCAGCACGATCGCGCAGTGGCGGCAGGGCCAGGACCTGTCGCCCAAGTTCGAGGTCCAGCCGCACGATGCCGGCATCAGCATCGCGGCGCGGCGCAAGGACGGCACCGAGCACAACTACGTGCGGGTCAACCAGTTCCTGATGCCGTTCTGGACCTTGGTGCCGCCGCAGATGCAGTACCCCGAGCTGAGCGGCCATGCCTGGGTGCCCATCGACGACCACCACACCCTGGCAATCATGTTCTCGTACACGCCGGACCAGCCCTTCTACGAGAAGTCGCGCAAGCTGTTCAAGGACGGCTACAAGGGCCGCGAGACCGGCCACCATTCGCATGGCGCCTATGAGGCCAGGCCGGTGACGGTGCCTTATCACCGGTACTGGAGCCGGTTCAACCGGGGCAACGCCTACAACTACGACTACCAGACCGGCATGCCCGGCCTGTGGCTGGAGGATGCCGCGTGCCAGTCGGGCGTGGCGACCATCTGCGACCGTTCGCAGGAGCACCTGGGCTCCACCGATGCAGGCATCGTGCGCGTGCGCCGGCTGCTCCTGGAGAGCGCGAAGAAGCTGGCGGAGGGCGCCGAGCCGGTCTCCGCCGCGAAGCCGTCTTCCTTCATGATGCGGGCCATCTCCGTCACCATCCCCGCCGGTTCCGACTGGATGGAACTGGGACGCGACTACATGAAGGCGGAGCTCGGCAAGGGCTTCGGGTACACGCCGTGAGCGGTTCTCCGATGCAGGCAGGCGGCCAGGACATGTTGGAGAACCTCGAAGCCGACTTTCCGGAGCACAAGCGACGGGCCTCCGGCGCACCCCATGCGCTGGACGGCATCCGGGTGGTGGACTTCTCGCACTTCATCGCGGGGCCGCTGGCGACCATGATCCTGGCCGACATGGGCGCCGAGGTGATCAAGGTCGAGGCGCCGGTCCGCGGCGACGACGCGCGCCGCTATCCGCCCATGCACCCGCAACTGGACCAGGGCGCACCCTTCGTCTGGAGCAACCGCAACAAGAAGAGCATCGCGCTGGACCTGAAGTCCCCGCAGGGGCTGGCGCTGGCGCGCGACCTCGTCTGCCGCGCCGACGTGCTGGTCGAGAACTTCTCCTCGGGCGTGATGCGTCGCCTGGGGCTGGACCACGAGACCTGCCTTGCCCTGAACCCGCGCCTGGTCTACTGCTCGGTGGCCGCCTACAGCCGCGAAGGCGCCTTCGCCGACCGCTTCGGCTTCGATCCCATCGCGCAGGCCGAAAGCGGCTTCGTTTCCATGAACGGTTATCCCGACCGCGAAGGCGTGCGGGCGCTCTCGCCGGTGATGGACATCAGCACCGCCATGATGGTGGGCAACGCCGTGCTCGGCGCGTTGCTGGCCCGGGAGCGCCTGGGCCGCGGCCAGCGGGTGGAGGTGTCCCTGTTCGACACGGCCGTCCTGATGACGGGCTATGCGACCATGCAGTCGCTGTTCACCGGCAAGGAGCCGCAACGCAGCGGCAACACCGCCCCCGACACCTGCCCCTCGGGCGCCTTCCGCGCCAGCGACCGCACCTTCTACATCAACAGCGGCAACGACAGAATCTTCCAGCGGCTCATGGGGCAGGTGCTGGAACGTCCGGACGTGGCCGCCGATGCGGATTACGCCACGGGTCCCCTGCGCATCCGGCATCGGGAGCGCCTGTTCGCCTTCCTCGACGAAGCGTTCGCGCGGCACGACTGGGCGCACTGGCAGGCTCGCATGCGCGCCGCCGGCGTGCCCTACGGATTGGTGCGCACGGTGGGCGAGGCGATCCGCTCGCCCGAGGCGCGCGACCACGAACTCGTCACCCGCATCCCCCATCCGGTGCTCGGCTGGGTTCCGAACGTGCGCTTGCCGATCCGCTACGCCGCCACGCCCATGGCCGATCCGGTGGCGGCCCCGGCGGTGGGGCAGCATACGCAGGAGGTCCTGCGGGACGCTCTTGGCCTGGACGAACGGCAGATCGCCGAACTGGAGCGCGCCGGTGCCTTCGGTCCTGCAGCCGCAGCCGCAGCCGCAGCCGTGCCGGGCCCGATGGACCGCGACCCGGTGCCCGCATCTTGATTTCAACCCCGCGCGACCGGCAGCAGCGGCGCGCATTCACAACCAGGAGACAACCATGACCCTGCACACCCGTCGCAGCGCACTCAGGATGCTGGCCGCCGGCGGCGCCGCCGCTTCCGTGGGGCTTCCCGCCTTCAGCCAGCAGGGGGAGGCGTTTCCCTCCCGGGTGATCCGCATCGTCGTGCCGTACCCGGCCGGCGGTATCACCGACCAGCTCGCACGGGCGATCGCCCAACCGATGCGCGAGGTGCTGGGCCAGACCGTGATCGTCGAAAACAAGCCTGGAGCCGGCGGCACCATCGGTACCGACTACGTCGCCAAGCAGCCCGCGGACGGCTACACGCTGGTGTTCGGCAACAGCGGCCCGAGCGCCACCGCCGGCCTGATGCGCAAGCTGCCCTACGACCCCCAGAAGGACTTCCGGCCGATCTCCGGCGTGATGCGGGTCCCGATGATCCTCGCCGTGCCCGCCGATTCGCCCCACAAGTCCGTGGCCGAATTCGTCGCGTGGGCGCGGTCGCGGGGCGACAAGGTGAATTACGGCTCCACCGGCGTCGGCGGCGCTTCCCACCTCTACAGCGAGTACTTCAACGAGCTGGCCGGCACCCGCTTCCAGCACATCCCTTATACCGGCGCCCCGCCGCTGGTGACCGCTTTCGCCGGGGGCCAGGTGCAGATGGCGTTCGTGACGGGGGTGGATGGCGCTGCCATGGTGCAGGCCGGCAAGATCCGCTACCTGGCGGTGGCGACGCCCAAGCGGACGCCAGTGCTGCCGGACCTGCCTGCCATCGCCGAGACCGTGCCCGGATTCCAGGCCGTGGGGTGGTTCGGCGTGCTGGCCCCGGCTGGCGTGCCCGACCCCGTCGCACAGAAGCTTTCCAGCACCATCGCCGCCGTGGTGCGCCGCCCCGAGGTCAGCAAGTTCTTAACCGACCGCAACGTGGAGCCGTGGGGCAGCACGCAGGAAGAGCTGGGCCGCACGATCGAAGGCGAGATCGCCCAGTGGGGGCCGCTCGTGAAGAAGTTCAACATCACTGTCTGATGCGGTCCCAACGATGGCCCAGCGCACACTGAAGGGCCGTGTCGCGATCGTCGGCATCGGGGAGACGCACTACTACAAGCACGGCCAGTCTCCCGATGCCGAGTTCAAGCTGGCGCTGCAGGCCGTGCTGCGCGCCTGCGCCGACGCGGGCCTGGATCCACGCCACATCGACGGCTTCGCCTCGTACGGCGACGACCGCAGCGAAGCCACCCGCCTGGCCTCCGCGCTGGGGCTGCCGCGCCTGCGCTCCGCCACCATGCAGTGGGGCGGCGGCGGTGGCGGCTGCTGCGCCGCGGTCGCCAATGGCGCGGCCGCCATCGCCACCGGCCAAGCCGACTGCGTGGTGGTGTTTCGTTCGCTCAACCAGGGGCAGTACGGCCGCTTCGGCCAGAGCGCCGGCAGCGGCACGATCTCGGGCGAGCGCGCCTACCTGGTGCCCTACGGCGTGATCTCGCCGCCGCAGCGCTTCGCCATGCGGATCCAGCGCTACATGCATGAGCACGGCATCCGGCAGGAGGCGCTGCGTGCCATCGCACTGGCGTCCTATCACCATGCGCAGGCGAACCCGCGGGCCGTGATGCATGGCAAGCCGCTGGACGCGGAAAAGTACGATGCCTCGCGCTGGATCGCCGAGCCGCTGCACCTGTTCGACTGCTGCATGGAGAACGACGGCGCCGCGGCCATCGTGATGGTGGATGCCGAGCGCGCCGCCGATTTCGCGCACAAGCCGGTGTACCTGCTCGGAGCCGCCTCCGGGTCGAGCCATCGCTTCGCCACGCACGCCCACAATTCGCCGTCCTATGCCTCGGCGAACTTCGAAACGGTGGCCGAGGATCTCTACCGGATGGCCGGCCTCGGCCCCGCCGACGTCGGCGTGGTCCAGAGCTACGAGAACTTCACCGGGGGCGTTGTCATGGCCCTGGCCGAACACCGCTTCTTCAGCCCGCAGGAGGCGAACGACTTCCTCACCTTGGAGAACCTGATCGCACCGAGCGGGCGGCTGCCGCTGAACACCAGCGGCGGCAACCTCGCCGAGTGCTACATGCATGGCTTCGAGCTGGTGCTGGAGGCGGTACGGCAGGTGCGCGGCACCTCCACGGCGCAGGCGGCGCGCAGCGACGTGGCGCTGGTGATCGGGGGACCCATGGGGGCGCCGGTGAGCAACCTGTTGCTGGGCTCGCGCGATGCACTGGGAGAGACACCGCGATGACCATGCCTTCTTCCTACCTTCCGCCGGGCCTGCCCATTCCGGTTCCCGAGCCGGATGGCGTCTCGGCGCCGTACTGGAACGGCCTGCGCGAAGGCGTGCTGCGCGTGCAGCGCTGCGCACACTGCCAGGCCTGGCAGTTCGGGCCTGAATGGATCTGCCACGCCTGCCTGCAATTCGACCCAGCCTGGGTCGAGGTGGAACCGTCCGGCCTGATCTTCAGCTGGGAGCGCATCTGGCATCCGGCGCATCCGGCCCTCAAGGATCACGGTGCCTACCTGGCCGTCGTGGTGGAGCTTCCGCACGCGGGCCGCGTCCGCATGGTGGGCAACCTGCTGGGCGATCCGCTGCAGCAAGTGCGCATCGGGGCCGAAGTTCAGGGCGTGTTCGAGCATCACCCGGAGGCTTCGCAGC
>DAOLLE010000138.1:0-7585 GCA_035331205.1 Burkholderiaceae bacterium | reverse complement strand
GGGTGGACGCCCGCGCCGGCGCCGCCGCCGCCGCCTGCATCCGCGCCGCAGTGGCCTGGACGATGGCGGGCGAGGCCGCCGGCGTGGTCACCGCGCCGATCCACAAGGAGGCGCTGGCCGCGGCCGGCGAACCCTACCCGGGCCACACCGAGATGCTCGCGGCCGAGAGCGGCGAGCACGGCCAGCCGGCCGATGTGCGCATGATGCTGGCCAACGAGGAGCTCAAGACGGTGCTGGTGACGGTGCACTGCGCGCTGCGCGAGGCGATCGACCGCATCGATCACGCGGCGGTGCTGTCGACGCTGCGCATCGCGCACGCGGCGGCGCGGACCTGGGGCCAGGCCACGCCGCGCATCGCGGTGGCGGGGCTGAACCCGCACGCGGGCGAGGGCGGGCTGTTCGGCCGCGAGGAGATCGAGGTGATTGCACCGGCCATCGCCGCGGCCTGTGCCGACGGCATCGACGCGCGCGGCCCCTTCGCGCCGGACACGGTGTTCATGCGCGCGCGGCGCGGCGAGTTCGACCTGGTGATCGCGATGTACCACGACCAGGGCCTGATTCCGGTGAAGTACCTGGGCGTCGAGGAGGGTGTCAATGTGACGCTGGGCCTGCCCTTCGTGCGCAGCAGTCCGGACCACGGCACCGCCTTCGACTTGGCGGGCACGGGCCGCGCCGATGCCTCGAGCCTGATTGCCGCGCTGCGCATGGCGCGCCGGCTGGTGCAGGGGCGGGTGGGCGCCTGATCGGCCGGTTCAGCGCAGCAGGAAATCCAGTGCGGTGCCGGCGAAGACTGCGAAACCGACCCAGTGGTTGAGCCGGAAGGCGCGGAAACAGCCGTCGCGGCTGCGGTCGCGAATCAGGCCGTAGTGCCAGGCCACCTGCGCCGCGGCCACGCCCAGGCCGAGCGCGTAGGCCAGGCCCATGCCGGCGCGCGCGCCCAGCCAGCCCCAGGCGAGCAGGAAGACGGCGTAGAAGGCCATCACGCCGACCACGTCGAAGCGGCCCAGCGTCAGCGCCGAAGTCTGGATGCCGATGTGCTGGTCGTCGTCGCGGTCGACCATCGCGTACTCGGTGTCGTAGGCCAGCACCCAGAACAGGTTGCCGGCGAGCAACCACCAGGCCTCGGCGGGGACTTCGTTGCGGCAGGCGGCGAAGGCCATCGGGATGCCGAAGCTGAAGGCCACGCCGAGCACCGCCTGCGGCATCGACACCAGCCGCTTCGCATAGGGGTAGCCCAGCGCGACTGCGAGCGCGGCGAAGGAATAGGTGATCGTCAGCGCGTTGGTGGTCAGCACCAGCACGAAGGCCAGCGCTGCCAGTACCGCGCCGACGGCCAGCGCCTCGCTGGGCGCCAGTGCGCCGCGGGTGACCGGGCGCTGGGCGGTGCGCTTGACGTGGCGGTCGAAGTCGCGGTCGGCCACGTCGTTGATGCAGCAGCCGGCGCTGCGCATCAGGATGGTGCCCAGCGTGAACACGATGATCAGGTGCCAGCCCGGGAAGCCGCGGGCGGACAGCCAAAGCGCCGACAGCGTCGGCCACAGCAGCAGCAGCCAGCCGGCCGGGCGGTTCCAGCGGATCAGGTCGAGGTAGAGCGCAAGGCGCGCCGGGCGCAGGGCGGTAGCTTCCATGGCCGGGGATTATCCGGCCGATGCCGTGGCCGCCGCCAATCCGGGTCGTCCCGCCCTTGCGGCGGGCCGGGCCCTCAGATCACGGTGGCCGGCATCATCGTGGCGAGGTCGGCGGTCTGCGTCTGGCCGAGCGAGAAGTCGCGCGGCAGGGCGGGGCGGTCGCGGCCGGTCCAGGTCATCGCGAAGTGCAGCACCTCATTGGCAGGCAGCGGTTTGGCGACGTAAAAGCCCTGCACGATGTCGCAGCCCTCGGCTTCGAGCACCTTGACCTGCGCCGGCTCCTCGACGCCCTCGGCCACGGTGGTCATGCGCAGCGCCTTGGCCAGGGCCAGGATGTTGCGCACGATGGCCCGGGCGTCGCGGCTGACGAGCAGCTCGCGCACGAAGGCGCGGTCGATCTTGAGCGTGTCGAAGGGGAAGCGGCGCAGGTAGGCCAGCGAGGAGTAGCCGGTGCCGAAGTCGTCCAGCGCGATCGACACGCCCAGGCGGCGCAGCGCGTGCAGCCGCCCCACGGTGCCGCGGCTCTCGTTGATGAACACCGACTCGGTGATCTCCAGCTCCAGCCGGTGCGCCGGCAGGCCGCTGACGCGCAGGGCGCTCTGCACCGAATCGGGCAGGTTCTGCGCCATCACCTGCACCGGCGAGATGTTGACCGCCACCTGCAGGTCGTCGGGCCAGCGCGCGGCGTGCACGCAGGCCTCCAGCAGCGCCCACTCGCCGATCGCCAGGATCAGGCCGGCCTCTTCGGCCACGGGGATGAACTCGGCCGGCGGGATCTCGCCGTGCTCCGGGTGGGTCCAGCGCAGCAGGGCTTCGAAGCCCAGCACGCGCCAGGTCGTCAGGTCCACCTTGGGCTGGAAGTACAGGTGCAGCTGCTTGCGCTCGAGCGCCTCACGCAGGTCGCGCTCGAGGATCAGGCGGCGGCGCACCTGCTCGCCCATGCGCTGGGCGAAGAAGCGCAGCGAGCCGGTGGCGTGCGCCTTGGCGTCGTACAGCGCCAGGTCGGCGTGCTGCATCATCTCGTCGACCGACAGACCATCCTCCGGGAAGCGGGCGATGCCGATGCTGGCGCGCACGGGGATCTCGGCGCCCTGGGTGATGCAGGGCTGACGCATGGCGTCGAGGATGGACTGGGCGACGGCGGCCACGTCCGCCTCGGTGGTGGCGGTGCGCAGCAGCACCGCGAACTCGTCGCCGCCCAGGCGCGCCACCACGTCGCTGCGCCCATTGCCCACCGCCTCGCGCAGGCGCTTGCCGACCTCGGTGAGCAGCACGTCGCCGGTGGCGTGGCCGAGGGTGTCGTTGACGTTCTTGAAGCCGTCCAGGTCCAGGCACATCACCGCGCCGCCGCCGCCGTAGCGGCGGGTGTGCTGCAGCGCCTTCTCGAGCAGGACGCGGAAGTGGGCCCGGTTGGTCAGGCCGGTCAGCGTGTCGAAGTGCGCCAGCCAGGCCAGCTTGCGGTCGGCCATGCGCGCCTGCGTGACGTCGCGCGCCACGCCGCGCCAGCCCAGCGGGCGGCCGCGCTCATCGACCAACGGCTTGGCGGTGAGTGACCACCAGCGCTGCTGGTCCTGCACGCGCAGGCAGACCTGCACATCGCGGAAGGGGTGGCCCTCGGTGAGGCGCTCGTGCAGGGTCAGCGTGGCCTCGCGCTCGCTGTCGCTCATGCTCTTTTGCATTTCGCCGAGGATGTTCATCAGGCTCTTGCCTTCGAGCTCGGCGGTCTCCAGGCCCAGCGCGTTGGCGAGCTGGCGGGTGACGTGGCGCAGCCGGCCGGCGGCGTCGATCTCCCAGATCACGTCGCTGCCCTGCTCGGAGAAGTCGCGCAGCAGCAGGCCGATCAGCTGGTTCTGCTGCTCGGCCTTGACCTCGGCGCTCACGCGCGCCTGCAGCGACTTGGTGATCGTGCGGCTGAGCGTCAGCGCCATCGCGCTCAGAGCCACCCATTGCAGCGTTCCGACCGCGTTCACCATCTGCGGGCTGAGCAGCAGGGCCGCCACACTGCCGGCCACCAGCGGCAGCAGGAAGGCCGCCGCTGCCCGCGGCACCGCCGCCAGGCCGAGCGCGGCCACGCACAGCATGCTGGCCAGGCTGAGCAGCACCAGCGTCTGCGTCAGCGGCGTCACCTGATCGAGCATCAGCAGCGGCACCACGCCCCAGAGTGCGCCCTGGCCGCCCGCCAGCAGGGCCTGACGGCGCAGATCGGCGGCGCTGGCCACGGCCTGCTTCGTGCCCTTGCGCCAGACCTGCCAGCGCTGAAGCAGCGCGCCGTTGACCAGCAGCAGCGCCACCATCCAACCCAGCAGCGCCAGGTTGGAGACCGATTGCGGCGTGGCCAGCCCGATCACCAGCAGGTTCAGCAGGCTCGCGCCGGCGGTGTAGGGCTGGGCGCGCATCGCCGCGGTGAACTGCCGGCCTCGCATGCGCGCGGCGATCGACTCATCGGTGGCCTGCACCGAGCGGCGGCGGTCGCTGCGCCGGCGCTGGGACACCCGGCGGGCCGGCGTCGAGGCGGAGGAGGCGGTGGGGGAGCGGGTGGCGGTCATGGCAGCGGGGTTGACGCCGGGACGCGTCCGACCCCGGCCCTGCTACTTTCGGCGCCGGCTCCCCGGGCTTGAGCCGTGTCCGGCCATCCAATGCCTGTCCGCCCCCTGGATACGGGGGGGTGGGCAGGGCGTCACGCCCTCGCTCGGTCGGGCTGCCGCTTCGTCGGGCAGTCAGGCCGTCAGCCGCTTCACGCCTTCGAGCCGGCAGGCGTAGATTGCGTTGCGCAGCGCGGCGATCGCCTCGTAGCGGGTGAAGGTGCGCCGCCAGGCCAGCACCACGCGGCGGCTGGGCACCGGCTCGGTGAAGGCGATGTAGGTCACCAACGGCAGGCCGCCACCGGCGTCGACCGGCGGGATCGACAGCTGCGGCACCACCGTCACGCCCATGCCCGAGGCCACCATGTGCTTGATGGTCTCCAGCGATGAGCCCTCGAAGCTCTTGCGGATGCCTTCCGCGTCGCTGGCGAAGCGGGCGAACTCGGGGCAGACCTCCAGCACGTGGTCGCGAAAGCAATGCCCGTTGCCCAGCAGCAGCATGGTCTCCTGCTTCAGCTCGGTCGACGAAATGCTGCTGCGCTCGGCCAGCGGGTGCTTCACAGGCACCGCGACCATGAAGGGCTCGTCGTACAGCGGCGCGATCGCCAGGCCGGTGTCCGGGAAGGGCTCGGCCAGGATGGCGCAGTCCAGCTCGCCGGTGCGCAGCATCTCCAGCAGCCGCACCGTGAAGTTTTCCTGCAGCAGCAGCGGCATCTGCGGCACGCGCTCGATGGTGCGGCGCACCAGGTCGGGCAGCAGGTAGGGGCCGATGGTGTAGATCACCCCCAGGCGCAGCGGTCCGGCCAACGGGTCCTTGCCGCGGCGGGCGATTTCCTTGATGGACGCGGCGCTTTCCAGCGTGGCCTGGGCCTGGCGGACGATCTCGTCGCCCAGCGGCGTGACGCTGACCTCGCTGCCGCCGCGCTCGAAGATCTTGATCTCGAGCTCTTCTTCCAGTTTCTTGATCGCCACCGACAGCGTCGGCTGCGACACGAAGCAGGCCTCGGCCGCCCGTCCGAAGTGGCGCTCGCGCGCCACGGCCACGATGTAGCGCAGTTCGGTCAGGGTCATGGCGTGCTCCTCCTCGGCCATCCCCGGGGCGGGCAGGCCGACTGCGATTGTCGGCACAAATCACCCGTCGCGGCAGTCCCCCAATTGGGATGACTCGACGCCGGGCCACGGGCGCGGATAATCCACCGCCACCCCGCAAATGGTGGGGGGTATTTTCACCGTCCCCTCGCGTTCGATCCGAACCAGCCGCCGCCGCACCCGTCGATGCTCAAGCGAATTCCCACCGACCAGCTGCGTCTGGGCATGCACGTGCACGAGTTGTGCGGCTCCTGGATGGACCACCCGTTCTGGCGCAGCCGCTTCCTGCTCGACGACCCGGGGGACCTGCGTCGCCTGCTCGACTGCGGCATCCGCGAGGTCTGGATCGACACCGCCCGCGGGCTCGACGTGGTCGGCGGCGTCAGCGAGGCGGAGGCGGTTGAACAGGTCGAACGTGAGCTCGTCGCAGCCGTCAGTGCCCCCACGCCGGTCGCGCCGCCCCTGCCGCGCACGCCGGCCGAGGAATACGCTCACGCGGCCCAGCTCACCCAGCAGGCCAAACAGAAGGTGCAGTCGCTGTTCGCCGAGGCGCGGCTCGGGCGCGCGCTGGAGACCGAAGGCTGCCTGTCGCTGGTCGACGACATCATCGGCTCGGTGACGCGCAACTCCGGGGCGATGGCCAGCCTGGTGCGGCTGAAGTCGCGCGACGAGTACACCTACCTGCACTCGGTGGCGGTGTGCACGCTGATGGTGGCGCTGGCGCGCACCCTCGGCCTGGAGGGCGAGGAAATCCGCCAGCTGGGCTTGGCCGGCCTGTTGCACGACATGGGCAAGGCCCGTGTGCCCAACCAGGTGCTCAACAAGCCCGGGCGTCTGACCGATGCCGAATGGGCGTTGATGAAGGAGCACCCCGCCTGGGGCCATGAGATGTTGGTCTTCAGCGGTGGATGCAGCCCCCTGGTGCTGGAGGTCTGCCTGCGCCACCATGAAAAGATGGACGGCAGCGGCTACCCTGGCAACCTGAGCGCCGAGCGCATCTCCCTGCATGCCCGCATGGGCGCGGTCTGCGATGCCTACGATGCGATCACCTCGGCGCGGCCCTACAAGGCGCCCTGGGACGCCGGCGACGCGGTGCGGCAGATGGCGCAGTGGAAGGGCCACTTCGACCCGGCGATCTTCCAGGCCTTCGTCAAGACCGTGGGCATCTACCCGATCGGCACGCTGGTGCGGCTGCAGTCGGGCCGCCTGGGCGTGGTGACCGAGCAGAACAGCGCCTCGCTGCTCACGCCCAAGGTGCGGGTCTTCTTCTCGACCCAGACGATGAAGCGCTTCGCACCGCAGTTGCTCGATCTGGCCGAAGACGCCGCCAGCGACCGCATCACCGGCGTCGAGCTGGCCGAGCGTTGGTCCTTCCGCGACCTCAACGAGCTCTGGCTGCCGGCCGAGGCGCGCGGCTGATCCGGGCGGGCCGGCCCGATTCAGCGCTCGGCGGCGGGCCGCCACCGCGACAGCAGCAGCGCGTTGCTCAGCACGCTGATGCTGCTGGCGGCCATGGCCGCCCCGGCGATCACCGGGTTGAGCACCCCGATGGCCGCCAGCGGGATGCCGATCACGTTGTAGAAGAAGGCCCAGAACAGGTTCTGGCGGATCTTGCGCGTGGTGCGGCGCGAGATGTCGATCGCGTCGGCCACCGCGCGTGGGTCGCCGCGCATCAGCGTGATGCCGGCGGCCTGCATCGCCACGTCGGTGCCGCTGCCGTCGCTGTGCGTGATCGCGATGCCCACGTCCGCGGCGGCCAGCGCCGGCGCGTCGTTCAGGCCGTCACCCACCATCGCCACGCGCTCGCCCGGTCGGGCCTGGGCCTTCAGCTCGGCGATCACCGCGGCCTTGTCGCCAGGCAGCACCTCGGCGCGGACTTCGTCGATGCCGATGCGCTGCGCCACCGCCTGGGCGGCGTCGCGGTTGTCGCCGCTGACCAGCAGGGTGCGAACGCCCAGCGCGTGCAGCTGCGCGACCGCCTGGACCGCCGCTGGCTTGACGGTGTCGCCAAAGGCCAGGGCTGCCAGCAGTCGCGGCGCGGCCGCATCGCTCAGGTCGGCCAGCCAGGACAGCGTGTGACCGGCGGCCTGCCAGCCCTGCGCGGCGGCGGCCACGTCGGCCAGCCGGGCGAAATCGGCCTCGGCCACGCCCAGCTCCGTCATCCAGCGCCGGCTGCCCAGGCGCAATGCGCGGCCTTCAACCTGGCCCGCCAGGCCACGGCCGGGCTGGGCACGCACCTCGGTCGCGCCGTCGGTGGGAAGCTGCTCCGCGCGCGCGGCCGCCAGC
>DAOLLE010000137.1:0-7594 GCA_035331205.1 Burkholderiaceae bacterium | reverse complement strand
TCCTGCCCTTCGCGCTGCCGGAAATCGGTGAGGAAGAAATCGCCGAGGTGGTCGATACCCTGCGCTCCGGCTGGGTCACCACCGGGCCGAAGGCCAAGCGCTTCGAGCAGGACTTCGTGACCTTCCTGGGCGATCCCTCGCTGGAGGCGATCGCGGTCAACTCGGCCACCGCCGGCCTGCACCTGGCGCTCGAAGCGCTGGGCATCGGCCCCGGCGACGAGGTGATTACCACCACCCACACCTTCACCGCCACCGCCGAAGTGGTGCGCTACCTCGGTGCCGACGTGAAGCTGGTCGATGTGGACCCGGCCACGCTGTGCATCGACATCGCCGCCTTCGAAGCCGCGATCACGCCGCGCACCAAGGCCGTGATCCCGGTGCACTACGCCGGCATGGCCGCGGACATGGGCCGCATCCTCGCGATCGCCCGCCGGCATGGCCTGAAGGTGGTCGAGGACGCCGCGCATGCGCTGCCCACCACCTGGGACGGCCGGCTCATCGGCACGCTGGGCAGCGACGTCACCGTCTTCAGCTTCTACGCCAACAAGACCATCACCACCGGCGAGGGCGGCATGCTGGTCACGCGCGATGACAAGCTCGCCGCGCGCGCCCGGGTGATGCGCCTGCACGGCATGAACCGCGACGCCTTCGACCGCTTCACCGCCAAGGTGCCGAGCTGGTACTACGAGATCGTCGCCCCCGGCTTCAAGTACAACCTGACTGATATTGCCGCGGCGCTGGGCATCCACCAGCTGCAGCGCGCGCAGGTGTTCCAGCGCCGCCGCCAGCTGCTGGCCGAGCGCTACGACGCCGGGCTGGCCGACCTGCCCATCGTGCTGCCACCGCGGCCGGCCGCCGGCGAGACGCACGCCTGGCACCTCTACGTGATCCGGCTGACCGACGACGCGCCGATCGGCCGTGACGCGCTGATCGAGGCGCTTTATGCCGCCGGCATCGGCTGCAGCGTGCACTACATCCCGCTGCACCTGCATCCCTACTGGCGCGACCGCTATGGCCTGAAGGCCGAGGACTTTCCCAAGAGCCAGCTCGCCTACGAGCGCATGCTGAGCATCCCGCTGTATTCGCGCATGACCGAGGGCGATGTGGACCGCGTCGCCGCCGCGCTGCGCCAGGCGCTGCGGGGCTGAGGCCCGCGCGTGGCGAGAGGGTGACCCCGCCGATGGCCAAGCGACTGCTGGACCTGCTCGGCGCCGGGATCGGGCTGCTGCTGCTGGCGCCGCTGCTGGCGCTGGTGGCGCTGGCGATCAAGTTCGATTCGCCCGGGCCGGTGTTCTACCGCCAGGTGCGCGTGGGCCGGGGCGGGCGCGAGTTCCGCATCCACAAGTTCCGCACGATGACGCACAACCCGGGCGACCGGGGGCCGCAGATCACCGTCGGCGGCGATGCGCGCATCACACGCGTCGGCGCGCTGCTGCGCCGCAGCAAGCTCGATGAGCTGGCGCAGCTCGTCGATGTGCTGCTCGGCGACATGAGCCTGGTCGGCCCGCGCCCCGAGGTGCCGCGCTACGTGGCGCTGTACCCGGCGGCCCTGCGCGAGAAGGTTCTGTCGGTGCGACCGGGCATCACCGATTTCGCCTCGATCGAATTCCGCGACGAGAACGACCTGCTGGCCGCCAGCGACGACCCCGACCGCGCCTACCGCGAGCAGGTGCTTCCGCGCAAGCTGGCGCTGCAGGCCCGCTACGTCGATGCGGCCGGCGTCGCCACCGACCTGACCCTGATCGCGCGGACGCTGCGCGCCCTTCTATAAAATGCATGCACTGCATTCACTTTGGGGCCGCTCATGGGCATGCTAACCATCCGCAACATCGACGACGAGCTGAAGGCCCAGCTGCGGCTGAAGGCGGCCGCGGCCGGCTGCTCGATGGAGGAGGCAGCGAGGCGCATCCTGCGTGAAGCCATGAGGCCGGATGCCCGCCGTACCGAAGCGCGCGAGCTGCTCTTCGAGCGCCTGGCGTCTCAGCCCGCACTGGGAGCGCGCAACTGGACGCGCGACGACCTGTACGACTGATTGCATGACTCGTCTGGTAACGCTGGAGACTGCCACGCCGCTGCGTATTGCGGTGGACACCAACGTCCTCGCCTATGCGGAGGGGGCGGGTGATCCGACGCGCGTCGATCGTGCACGTGAACTGCTGCAGCGCCTGACGTCGACCGCTGGTGTCGATCGCTTGGCGCTGCCCGCGCAAGTCTGTGGTGAGCTGTACAACGTGCTCCGGCGGCGTATGTACCGGTCTGGTGAGGAGGCCGTTTGCGCCGTGATGAGCTGGGTCGATGCTTTCGATGTCGCCGAGGCTTCATGGCGTGAGTTCCAGGCGGCCTTTGAGCTGAGCTCGGTCCACGGCCTGCAGTTCTGGGACGCCCTGATCGTCTGCACAGCGGCGCAGCAGCGCTGCCGGATCCTGCTGAGCGAGGACATGCACGAAGGTTTCACTTGGCGCGGCGTCACGGTGGTCAACCCCTTCGCTACCGAGCCGCACCCGCTGCTGCGCGGGATCCTGCTGCAGGGCTGAACGGTGAACGGCATCGACCAAGCATGAACTGGCAACACCTCGACAGCCTGCTCACCCGGATGCGTCCGTACCGCGAGGCGCTCGCGCTGGCGATCGACGCGGCGGTGATCGCCGCCTGCTGGAACATCACCTACCTGTTCCGGCTGGGCTTCGAGCGCTGGCAGTCGGCACGGCCCGACTACGACCCTTGGGTGATGCTCGGTTTGGTGGCGCTATACCTGCTCGTCTTCGTCGCGCTGCGGGTGCCCAAGGGCATGTGGCGCTTTTCCGGCTTCGGCGAGGTGCAGCGGCTGACAGCGGCCTGCGCGATCGCCGGCCTGCTGGGTGCGGTGGGCGTGCTGATGGCGCAGCTGGTGCAGGTGCCGCGCGCGGTGCTGGCGCTGCACCCGGTGGTCAGCCTGATGGGGCTGGCGATGGTGCGCATCGGTTACCGCATGCTCTACGAGCACATGCGCGGGCGCATCTCCGGCAGTTCGGTGGAAACGCGCCGTGCGCTGGTGATGGGCGCGGGCGACGCGGCCAAGCTGCTGATCGCCGGCATCCAGCACCACGGCTGGGTGGTGGTGGGCCTGCTGGACGACGACCGCCGCAAGCACGGCGTGCGGGTGGGCAGCGTGCCGGTGCTCGGAGCGCTGGACAGCGCACCGCGCTGGGCGGCGCTGCACGGCATCACGCACATCATCGTCGCGCTGCCCTCGGCCACGCCGACCGAGCGCCGCCGCGCGCTGGACCTGGCCGCGGCCACCCACCTGCCGGTGGTCACCGTGCCCACCGCCGCCGAGCTGAGCGAGGGCCAGCCGCTGGCCAACGTGCGCGACATCGAGCCCGAGGACCTGCTCGGGCGCGAGCCGGTGCAGCTCGACGAGGGCGGCATCAGCGAGTGCCTGTCGGGCAAGGTGGTGCTGATCACCGGCGCGGGCGGCTCGATCGGCTCGGAGCTCTGCCGCCAGGTGGCGCGCTACGGCCCGCTCAAGCTGGTGCTCTACGAGCTCAGCGAGTTCGCGCTCTACCGCATCGAACAGGAGCTCAGCGAGCACTTCCCGCACATCCCGCTGCTGCGGCTGGTGGGCGACGTGCGCGACGCCACGCACCTGCGCGAGACCTTTGCCCAGGTGCGCCCGCAGGTGGTCTTCCACGCCGCGGCCTACAAGCACGTGCCGCTGATGGAGGAGGACAACGCCTTCGCCGCGCTGCGCAACAACAGCCTGGGCACCGCCAACGCCGCGCGCGCCGCCGCCGAGGCGGGGGCCGAGCGCTTCGTGCTGATCTCCACCGACAAGGCGGTCAACCCCACCAACGTGATGGGTGCCACCAAGCGCGCCGCCGAGATGGTGATCTCGCGCCTGGCCGAGCAGGCCACCGCGCTGGGCTGGCGCACCCGCTTCATGGCGGTGCGCTTCGGCAACGTGCTGGGCTCGTCGGGCAGCGTGATTCCCAAGTTCAAGGAGCAGATCGCCCGCGGCGGCCCGGTCACGGTGACGCACCCGGAGATCACGCGTTTCTTCATGACCATTCCCGAAGCGGCGCGGCTGGTGATCCAGGCCGGCGCGATCGGCGAGAGCGGCCAGGTCTTCGTGCTCGACATGGGCGAGCCGGTGAAGATCGTCGACCTGGCGCGCGACCTGATCCGCATGACCGGCCACAGCCTGGACGAGATCCCGATCACCTTCAGCGGCCTGCGCCCCGGCGAGAAGCTCTACGAGGAGCTGCTGGCCGACGCCGACGCGACGCTGCCGACCCGCTTTGCCCGTCTGCGCATCGCCCGGCTGGCGCCCAGCGAGGACGCGGTGGACGTGCAGACCCTGCTGGCCTGGGTCGACGCGCGCCGCGTGGCACCGGACGATGACGTGCGCGCCCGCCTGGCCGAAGTGGTGCCCGAGTACCGGCCGGCGCGGCACTGAATCGCCGCGCGCCGGGAACCCTTGGCGCCGAGCCGGCTCTGACGCCTTCCGGATTTACCCTGACCCTCTGATCTTCCTGGATGGACCCCATGCATCGCCGCTCCCTGCTCCTGGCCGCCCTGCCCGCCCTGCTCAGCGCCTGCGTCAGCACCCCGACCAAGACCGGCGCGATGCCGCGCATCGGCCTGGCGCTGGGCGGCGGTGCGGCCAAGGGCTTCGCCCACGTCGGAGTGATCAAGGTGCTCGAGGCCTCGGGCTACACCCCGACGGTGGTGGCCGGCACCAGCGCGGGCAGCGTGGTCGGTGCGCTCTACGCCTCGGGCTTGAACGGCTTCGCGTTGCAGGAGCAGTCCTTCGCGCTGGACGAGGGCCGCATCCGCGACCTGACGCTGTTCGGCGTGGGCGGCCTGGTCAAGGGCGAGAAGCTGCAGGAGTACGTCAATGAGCTGGTGCGCAGCAGGCCGCTCGAGGGCCTGGCCAAGCCCTTCGCGGCGGTGGCCACCGACCTGGACAGCGGTGCGCGGGTGATCTTCAACCGCGGCAACACCGGCCAGGCCGTGCGCGCCTCCTGCAGCATCCCGGGCGTGTTCCAGCCGGCGGTGATCGCGGGCAAGCGCTACGTCGACGGCGGCCTGGTCAGCCCGGTGCCGGTGGATGCGGCCCGTCAGCTCGGCGCCGACCTCGTCATCGCGGTGGACATCTCCTCCAAGGCCAAGGACGGCAAGGCCGAGGGCATTCTCAGCAACCTGAACCAGACCATCACGATCATGGGCCAGAAGCTGGGCGAGCAGGAAATGACCCGCGCCGACGTGATCATCCGCCCGCGCGTGGGCCAGATCGGCGCGACCGACCTGGATCAGAAGCACGTCGCGGTGCTGGAGGGCGAGAAGGCCGCTCAGGCCGCCCTGCCGGCGATCCGCGCCGCGATCGAGCGCTGGCAGCAGGGCCAGCCGACGGCGCAGCGCTGACCGCGCGGGCGCCCGGCGCCCTTGTGCCGGACCGATCTGGCCGGACGTCGGATGTACGCGACAGCCGCCTGCCGCTGCGGCGGCTGAAACGTAACGTTCTGCGCCGCTGGCCCAGAGCCTGCGCTTTGTGCCGTAACCGAGCCGTGGTGGCTCTCGCGACCCGCCGGAACGCGACGTAGGATCGCCAACCGCGCAGCGCCACGGTGCTTGCGTGGCGGATTCAGCCGGCGTTGCAGACCGGCCCAGGGTTGGTTGCGAGGGACCCACTGGCGACAAGACCGGTGGGCGAACGAAAACGACGTTGGGACCGGTGTGAAATACGAGCACAGCATCGAGCGCAGCACGGAGTACCTCCGCATGGCCTTGCCCTTGATGTCCAAGCAGGCCGCCGCGCTGCACCCCGTCAGCTACTCGGTCTGGTACGAGTACGTGGCGGGCGAGAACGCGCCGCTGCGTGCCGCGGTGGACCGGCAGCTGGCGCAGGACGGCCAGCTCGACGAGGCGGCCATCGACACCTTGTACCGCCGCTACGTGGCCGAGGTGGACCCTCAGACTGCGCAGCGCGTGGCCGACGGCTTTCAGCGCCTGCTCAGCGGCATGGCCGAATCGGCGGCGCTGGCCGGCGACCAGACGGCGCGCTTCGGCTCCTCGCTGTCCAAGCTCAGCGCCGAACTCGGCGAGGGTGAGGCCACGCCGCTGCTGCAGGAGGTGCTGAGCGGCACGCGCGACATGCACCAGGCGGTGCTGCGCCTTCAGCAGCGCCTGACCGAGAGCCGGCGCGAGATCGCGATGCTGCGCGACGAGGTGCGTCGCGCGCGCCACGAATCGCTGGTGGATGGCCTGACTGGCCTGGCGAATCGCCGTGCCTTCGACCAGCGGCTGGCGGTGTGCCTCGCCACCGCCGACGCGGCGCAGGGCGACCTGGCGACGCCGCCCTGCCTGCTGCTGTCGGACATCGATCACTTCAAGCGCATCAACGACAGCTATGGCCATGCCTTCGGCGACCAGGTGCTGCAGGCGGTGGCGCAGGTGCTCAAGCGCCACGCGCCCGCCACCGGGCTGGCGGCGCGCATTGGTGGCGAGGAGTTCGCGCTGCTGCTGCCGGCGACTTCGCTCGACGCCGCGCGGGAGCTGGCCGAGCGGCTGCGCGCGACCATTGCGGCCAGCCGCATCCGCCGCCAGGGGGCGGACGAGCCGGTCGAACGGGTCACGCTGTCGCTGGGCGTGGCACCCTACCGCCACGGCGAGAGTGCAAGGGCCTTCCTCGATCGGGCCGACCAGGCGCTCTACGCCTCCAAGACGGCCGGGCGCGATCGGGTGACGGTGCTGGCCGCCTGACCCGGGGCCCGGTGCCGGGCTCCGGGGCCTGTGGTCGACCCCGCCCCGCGCGTCAGCGCGCCAGCAGCGGTGCCAGGAAGCGCCCGGTGTGGCTCTCGGCGCAGGCGGCGACCTCCTCCGGCGTGCCGGCGATCAGCAGCCGCCCGCCGCCCGCACCGCCCTCGGGGCCCATGTCGATCAGCCAGTCGGCGGTCTTGATGACGTCGAGGTTGTGCTCGATGACGACGATGGTGTTGCCCGCGTCGCGCAGCTGGTGCAGCACCTTGAGCAGCAGGTCGATGTCGGCGAAGTGCAGGCCGGTGGTCGGCTCGTCGAGGATGTAGAGCGTGCGGCCGGTGTCGCGCTTGGAGAGCTCCAGCGCCAGCTTGACGCGCTGCGCCTCGCCGCCCGACAGCGTGGTCGCGCTCTGGCCCAGCGTGATGTAGCCCAGGCCGACGTCCAGCAGCGTCTGCAGTTTGCGGGCGATGGCCGGCACCGCGGCGAAGCAGGCGTGGGCCTCCTCGACGGTGAGCGCCAGCACCTCGGAGATGCTGCGGCCCTTGTAGAGGATCTCCAGCGTCTCGCGGTTGTAGCGCTGGCCGTGGCAGACGTCGCAGGGCACGTAGACGTCGGGCAGGAAGTGCATCTCCACCTTCAGCACGCCGTCGCCCTGGCAGGTTTCGCAGCGCCCGCCCGAGACGTTGAAGGAGAAGCGCCCCGGCCCGTAGCCGCGTTCGCGCGCGGCCGGCACCTCGGCGAAGAGCTCGCGGATCGGCGTGAACAGGCCGGTGTAGGTCGCCGGGTTCGAACGTGGCGTGCGCCCGATCGGGCTCTGGTCGACGTTGATGACCTTGTCGAAGGCGTCCAGCCCCTC
>DAOLLE010000136.1:0-7685 GCA_035331205.1 Burkholderiaceae bacterium | reverse complement strand
CTTTGGTCATTCAACTATTATAGTTAATTCTGTATTTAATTGCCATGTTAATAACATGCCGCTGCTTGGAGTAGCTGAAGGGATTCACCGTCTGACGACGGCCTCAGCCGCTCAGCCGCTCAGCCGCTCAGCCGCTCATGCTGGGGCCGACGGGCGCGTCCGAGCCCTGCGGCGCCTGGCCGGCGAAGAGGACGACCACCGAGCGGGCTTCGACGCGGTGGGTGGGGCCGCTGACGGGGTCGGCGTGGGGGAAGTCCACCAGGTCCTGCGGGGCGGGGCGGTGGCTGTCGATCACGCGGCGCCAGCCGCTGCTGGCCCAGTCGGGCAGGGCAGGCAGTTCGAAGTCCAGCGCCTCCCAGTAGGCGTTGAGCGCGAAGTGCATCAGCAGGTCGCCCGACAGGCTGCTGGCGGTGATGGCCAGGCTGTGGGAGTCGGTGGCCAGGTCGGGGGCGCCCAGCTGCACGCCGTGCAGGCTGACCTTCACGCGCGCGATCAGCTCTTCGAGCGTCAGGTGGTGGTCGATGCGCACCGATTCGCGCAGGTTGCGGATGCGGATCAGGCCGCGCACGAAGCGGTGGATCTCGGCGTGCCGCTTGAGCAGCGTCCAGTCGAGCCAGCTCGTCTCGTTGTCCTGGCAGTAGGCGTTGTTGTTGCCCTGCTGGCTGCGCAGCAGCTCGTCGCCCATCAGCAGCATCGGCGTGCCCAGCGCGAGCAGGTTGATCGCCAGCAGGTTCTTGGCCTGGCGGGTGCGCAGCGCCAGCACCTCGGGGTCGTCGCTGGGCCCCTCGGCACCGCAGTTCCAGCTGCGGTTGTCGTCGTGGCCGTCGCGGTTGGCCTCGCCATTGGCGTCGTTGTGCTTGTGGTTGTACGAGACGAGGTCGTGCAGCGTGAAGCCGTCGTGGCTGGTGATGAAGTTGATGCTCTGCGCGGGCTCGCGCGGGCGCTCGCCGTACAGCGCGGGGCTGCCGATCAGCCGGTCGGCCAGCGCGGGGACGACCCCCAGGTCGCCGCGCACGAAGGCGCGCACGTCGTCGCGGAAGCGCCCGTTCCACTCCTTCCAGTGGTCGCCGGCGAAGTTGCCGACCTGGTAGAGGCCGGCGGCGTCCCAGGCTTCGGCGATCAGCTTGGTGCCGGCCAGCACGGGGTCGGAGTCGATGTCCCAGAGCACCGGCGGCCGGGCCAGCGGGCAGCCTTGCTCGTCGCGTGAGAGGATCGAGGCGAGGTCGAAGCGAAAGCCGTCGACGTGCATCACCTGCACCCAGTAGCGCAGGCTGTCGAGGATGAGGCGGCGCACGACGGCCTGGTTGGCGTTGAGCGTGTTGCCGCAGCCGGAGTAGTTGGCGTACTCGCCCTGCGGGCCCAGCAGGTAGTAGGTGGCGTTGTCCAGCCCGCGCAGCGACAGGCAGGGGCCCTGCGCGTCGCCTTCGGCGGTGTGGTTGTAGACGACGTCCAGGATGACTTCGAGCCCGGCCCGGTGCAGGGCCTTGACCATGTCGCGGAACTCGTCGAGCACGGCCAGCGGCTGCTGGCGGCTGGCGTAGGCGGCGTGGGGGGCGAAGAAGGACAGCGGCGCGTAGCCCCAGTAGTTGAGGTGCCCGGGCGGGGCGTCCTGCGCATCGAACTGAAACACCGGCATCAGCTCGACCGCGGTGATGCCCAGGTCGACGAGGTAGGGGATCTTTGCGGTCAGCCCGGCGTAGCTGCCGCGCAGCCGCGCCGGCAGGCCGGAGCTGGGGTGGCGGGTGAAGCCGCGGACGTGGGTTTCGTAGATGACGGTCTGCGAGAAGGGGCGCCGCAGCGGCTGGTCCCCTTCCCAGTCGTAGGCGTGGTCGTCGGCGACGACGCTCTTCATTGCCCAGGCGTCGTTGCGGCCCATGCCGCGGGCGGCGTCGCGGCGGTAGTCGCGCGGCACGGCGACGGCCCGGCCATAGGGGTCGAGCAGCAGCTTGTCGCCATCGAAGCGGTGGCCGCGCGCGGGGTCGAAGGGGCCCTGCATGCGCCAGGCGTAGATCTGGCCCGGTCGCAGGCCCGGCACGAAGACGTGCCAGTAGTCCCAGGTGCGGTGCCGGTCACCGTCGAGCACGAGCGTGCGCGCGGGTTCGCTGGCGTTCACGTCGTCGTAGAGCAGGAGCTCGGCGCGCCGGGCGTGGCGCGAGTAGACGCTGAAGTTGACGCCGGCGGGCTCCGGCCGGGCGCCGAGTGGAAACGGTCGGCCGGGCTGCGGCGCTGCATTGCGGTGTGAACGGCCCATGGCAGCGCCTCCTTGGCGTCACTGGAAATAGAACTGCTGCTGCAGCGCGCCGCTGTAGTTGCTGGCGGCGGCGCTGCTGCCCGCTGCGCTGCCGGACACGCCGAGCACCTGGGCGCTGTCGCGGTTCTGGAAGTAGACCAGGCCGCCGGCCGGCTTCATCGACCACATCTGGTTCGTCGCGGTGGTCGAGCAGGTTGCCCAGCTGACTGCGCTGCTGCTGGCCGAGGCCTGGGTGGCGCACTTGCTGCCGTACTTGAGTTGGTAGTACGGCACGCCGCTGACGCTGCGCAGCGTCAGCGCCCAGGCCGAGGTGCTGGCGCAGGCCTGCTGGTCGATGCGGCTGCCACTGCCACGCAGGCAGAGGTAGCTGGCGGCGTTCACCAGTTTCTTGGTCAGATTGCCCCAGTTGACCCCGGCCGGGCTGCCGGCGAGCAGGCTGACCTCGCTGGCCCAGTAGCTGGGCAGCGAGCCCCAGGTATTTTCGCCAGCCTGCCAGTTGCCGCCAATGTCGGTGATGTAGGCCAGGTTGACCTGCATCTGCTTGGCCTGGGTCACGATGGTGCTCATCGCGCTCTGCGTGGCCACGCTGTGCACCAGGTGCCAGGTGGCGACGCCCTTGCTGCGCGCGGCGGCCGTCGCGGCGGCGATCTGGCTGGCCTGGGCGCTGTAGTCGGTGCTGCTGCTCTCGAACAGCACCACCGTCTCACCCGCCAGCGCGCCGCCGACCACGCAGTTGTCCGGCACCCCGGCGTTGAAGGCGATCTGCGCGCCGGCGCGGTACTTGGCCACCAGGGCGCGCAGCTTCTGGTACTCGGTGACGAAGGCGCTGCAGGACCAGGTCGAGGGCGCGGCCTCGTCGAAGAAGATGCCCGTCAGCGAGGGCAGCTGTGCGAAGTAGGCCGCCACCTGTGCCTCGATGCGCGCCCAGGTCTGGCACTGCCCCTCGGCATTGCAGCCGTGGTTGAAGTAGCCGGTGGGCACGTAGCCCAGCAGCTTCACGCCGCGCGACGCGCTGCTGTTGACGATGTCGCGCCAGCTCGCCAGGTCCGGCACCAGCGTCGTGCCCTGGCCGGCGGCGACGAAGATGCCGCTGTCCGGGTTGATCACCGCCACGCTGCCCGCGGGCAGCTGGTTGTACAGCGACGCATCCGTGCCCCAGTAGCTGATCACGCCGATGCCCGTGGTCTGAGCCATCGCACCGCCCGTGCCCAGCAGCAGGGCGAGCGTGGTCAGCGCCGGTGCCGCCAGGCGGCGCAGCCCCTCGGTGCGTGGCTTGGCGGGGCGGGCGGTTCGGAAGCAGCGGGTCAGTGAGGCGGGCATGCGGATCTCCTGGGGTGGTTGGCCTGAAATGAAAAAATCAGTTTAGACCCACCAGGTTCGGCACTCGCTGACAACCCGCAGGCGGCCCGCTAGAACTTCAGCTGCGACAGCGACGCGATGATCAGCACCACCTCGGCCAGGATGATCAGCAGCACCGTCGAGTGTGCGCGGCGAAAGCGCCGCAGCGCATCCGGGTCATTGCCCTGGATTCCATCGCCATAGGCCCGCATGGCCGGGATCAGCAGGCTGCGCACCCCGAGGGTGGTCAACACCAGGCCCGCCGCCGCCCCGGCCAGCAGTTGCTGCCTCGCCAGCGCATGGCTGATCGTCAGCCCCGTCGTCGTCACGAAGGCCAGCCGGTAGTACAGCCGGAAGAAGCTGCACACGAAGCGCGCGTCCAGCGCGACGTCGTGCTTGAGGATCAGCAGCGGCAGCCCACCCATGAAGAAATAGGCGGTCGTCGCCAGCGTCAGCACGGTGAACAGCAGGGCTGCGTGAGGGGCTGAGAACATGGGGCTCCTCGATGGGCGAAACTCAAGGGGACTCGCAGCGCCGGGGCGCGGTACCCATTCTGCGCGGGCTTGGTTGGGTTGGGTGAATCGCAGTGTTCGATGCTGGGCCGTCCGTGCCGCGTCGGATCGTCAGGCGGCCTGCGGCACCCGTGCCGCAGGCGCCAGGGCTCCGGCCACCCTGCGCATGGCGCTCGATTCCCCGCACCCTGCCAGCAGCAGCCGGTGCGTCGCCCGCGTCATCGCGACGTACAGCAGCCGCCATTCCTCGTCCTCCGGATTGCGCGCATCCGGTACGGCCTCCAGGCCAACGATGGCGACGGTGTGGAACTCCAGGCCCTTCGAGGCGTGCAGTGTGGTGAGCTTGACGCTGTCGGGCTGCCAGTGTTGGCCATCGGTGCCCTTCAGCCGCTGGGTGCGGATGCCCCGCTGTTTCAGGGCGCGCTCGATGGGGCTGAGCCGGTCGTGGTAGCGCGCCAGGATGCCGATGTCGGCCGGGGCGACGCCTTCGGCCACCGCGTCGGCGATGCGTTCGGCCACCAGCGCGGCCTCCTCCTCGTCCGAAGTGGCGCGCAGCAGCAGCGGCAGCGGGCCGCTGCGGCCGGCAGCGAGCGGCTGCGGGTGGACGATGTCGCTGGTCGCCGTGTCGTCCGGCTCCTGACCGGCCAGCAGCTGGCCGGTGGTGCGGGTGGCCAGCGACAGCACCTCGGCGGTGTTGCGGTAGTTGACCTTGAGCACGCTGGTGCGCCCGCGCGCCTCGATGCCCACGCTGGCGAAGCTGAACTTGCGGCGCGGCTGGTGGTAGATGCTCTGCGCGTCGTCGTAGAGCACCAGCAGGCTGTGGGTGCTGGGGTCCACCAGCTGCGGCGCCAGGCGCAACCAGGCGTCCTCGAAGTCGTGCGCCTCGTCGATCATCAGCGCGGCGTACTGCGCGCGCGGGATGCGGCCCTGCTCGACGGCCTGGATCACGCTGTCGGCGAGGGCATCGGGATAGTCTTGGTGGCCCGCCCGGGAGACGCTCAGCTGGTAGGTTCTGACCATGTCCCCGCACCAGCCATGAAAGGTGCGCACCTGCACGCGCTCGTCGATGCCGCGGGCGCGGATCATCGCCTCGATGCGCACCGACAGCGGCTTGTTGTAGCAGAGCACCAGGATCGGCCAGTCCGGCCGGGCGATGGCGGCCAGCTTCTCGGCGCGGTAGACCAGGATCATGGTCTTGCCCGAGCCGGCCACACCGTGGATGACGCGGTGGCCCTCGCCGATGCTTCGCGCCAGCTGCTCCTGCTGCAGGTCCATCACCTGCATCAGGCTGTCGGCCGGGGAGGGGGCGGGGTGGGGGCTGTCCGGATCGTCCAGCAGCGAGGCCTGGGTCTGGATGCGGATCTCGGGGAAGAGGTGCCAGCGCATGCGGTCGCGCTGCGGCAGCGTCAGCGTGTGGCGGAAGGTCACCGTGAACAGGCCCCAGAGCCGCTGCTGGAAGGCGGCCGGGTCCAGATCCTCGGCCAGGTCCTCGCGGGTGAGGGTGCGCTCGGGCGGGAAGACCTCGTCCCACTGTGCATCCTGGATCTTGCGGCGCTCGATGTTGGCCAGCACCGCGCCCCAGCCCCAGGGCGCCAGCAGCTTGCCGGCGTGCGGCTCGCCCTCGGGCCGGCACAGCCCGGGGTCCTGCTCCATCTGGTTGACCAGCGCGGTGGCGTAGCCGCGCGCCTGCAGCAGCGGGTGGATGCGGCTGACGCGGCCGCTGGGCACGTCCAGCAGCACGTCGTGCCGGCTGGCCTCGCGGATCGCGCCGGCACGCCAGCCCTTGACCTCCAGCACCAGCAGCCCGCGGCCCGGGTGGAGGATGACGAAGTCCGGGTACAGCCCCTTCGTGCCAACCGGCACGTTGTGCCAGACGAGGTAGTCGTCCTCCAGGCAGCGCCGCAGCTGGTCGAGCACGCGGCGCTCGGCGCCGCCGTCCTCGGTGTGGCGGCAACGCGCCGCGATCTGGGTGTATCCCTGGGGAAAGAGAGCCATCGCTGCGTCCCTGAGGTTCCGGCCAACGCTCGTTGTGCAAAAAACCTTCGGACCATACCCCGTGCAGGGCTGCGGGCGGGGCGGGCGCAGCCGGAATGCGACGCGGGTGCGCGGCGGGCGTGACAAATCGCCCGGGCGCGGGCCGCCCGCCGGGGACCGATCAGCCCAGCCCCACCCCGGCGTAGACCTCGTCCCAGTCCAGCGTCACGCCCAGGCCCGGCAGCGCCAGCGGGCTGCTGCACGGCCAGGGCGCCAGCTCGGTCCATTCGCCGTCGGCCGGCACCCGCTGGCAGTGCCAGGCGGCGGGTTCCAGGCTGGAGATCAACAGGATGTGCTGCAGCCCCGGCAGCTGCCGGTACGCCGCCAGCTTGTCGCCGCGGTCGAAGTGCTGCGTCGTGGGCGACAACACCTCGATCACCAGCCGCGCCTCGGTCAGCTCGTAGGTCGTCGCCGGGCTGCCCGGTTGGCTGCAGTGCACCAGTACGTCGGGGTAGAACACCGCGCCCGCCGCGTCGATGCGCAGGCGCATTTCGGTAGAAAGGACCTCGCAGGGCGAGCCGCTCAGCTTGCCGTGCAGGGCGTACCCGGCATTTCGGATCAGGCGGGAGTGGGCCTGACTGCCGCCTGCCATGCCGCGCACCGGCTCGCCCTGGATGGCGTAGATCACCCCGTCCAGGTACTCGTGCTTGTAGCGGCTGGCGTTCTCCAGCACGAGGTAGTCCTCCATCTCGATGTAGGCGACGGCTTTGGCTGGCAGGCCCATGGCAGGTGGCTCCTGGGTCGGAATGGCAGTGGCTCGCGAGGCTCGATCGTATCGGCAAAGGTCGGCTCCGACCTCACCCCCACCCGCTTCCTTATGATCCGCCCCCCAGCCTGCCCCTTTCACCTCACCCGCCCCCATGGCCGAAGCCCCCTCGACCCTCAACCCCGCCCAGATGGAGGCGGTGAACCACCTGTCGTCGCCCTGCCTGGTGCTGGCGGGCGCGGGCTCGGGCAAGACGCGGGTGATCACGCACAAGATCGCGCGGCTGCTGCAGGCGGGGCTGCACCCGGCGAACATCGGCGCCATCACCTTCACCAACAAGGCGGCACAGGAAATGCGCGAGCGCGCCAAGTCGCTGGTGGGGGCGAAGGCGTCCAAGCACCTGGTGATCTCCACCTTCCACTCGCTGGGGGTGCGCCTGCTGCGCGAGGACGGCGTGCGCCTGGGGCTGAAGCCGCAGTTCTCGATCCTGGATTCGGACGACGTGCTGGGCCTGATGCGCGAGGCCGGGGGCACCACGGACCCGAAGATCGCCCGCGGCTGGCAGTGGACGATCAGCCTGTGGAAGAACCAGGGCCTGACGGCGGACCAGGCCGAGGCCGCCGCGAAGGACCCCGACGAGGTGGTGGCCGCGCGGGTGATGCGGCTGTACCAGGAGCGGCTGGCGGCCTACCAGGCGGTGGACTTCGACGACCTGATCAGCCTGCCGCTGGCGCTGCTGCAGCGCGACGAGGAAGCGCGCAACAAGTGGCGTTCCCAGCTGCGCCACGTCCTGGTCGACGAGTACCAGGACACCAACGCGGTGCAGTACGAGCTGCTCAAGGCC
>DAOLLE010000135.1:0-7689 GCA_035331205.1 Burkholderiaceae bacterium | reverse complement strand
CCGCCGAAGGCGGTGCGCAGGTCGCGCAGGAACCAGCTGTTGACCCAGCACAGGCCCACCTCGATGGCGTTGGCCACGCGGGTGGCGGTGCCGATGTCGCTGGTCCAGACCGTGGTGGCCAGGCCGTAGTCGGTGTTGTTGGCCAGCTCGATCGCCTCTTCCTCGGTGTCGAAGGGCGCGATGTGGCAGCAGGGGCCGAAGATCTCCTCGCGGATCACCGCGGCGCTCTCGGGCAGGCCGGTCCAGATCGTGGGCTGCACGAAGTGGCCGTTGGCGTATTCGCCTTCCATCGGGGGCGTGCCACCACCGGTGACGACGGTGGCGCCGGCATCCTTCGCCTTGGCGTAGTAGCTCAGCACCTTGGCGCGGTGCTCGGCGGAGATCAGCGGGCCCAGGCCGACGCCCGGGGTGTCCGGGCCACCGATCTTCAGGCTCTCGGCCTTGGCCTTCAACGCGGCGACGAACTTCTCGAAGATGGGCCGCTGCACATAGACGCGCTCGGTGCCGAGGCAGACCTGGCCGCAGTTCTCGAAGGCGCTGCGGGTGATGCCGGCCACGGCCTTGTCGAAGTCCGCATCGGCGAACACGATGCCGGCGTTCTTGCCACCCAGCTCGAAGCTCACCGGGCGCACGCCCTTGGCGGCCGCGGCCATGATGGCCTCGCCGGTTCGGGTTTCGCCGGTGAAGGTGATGCCGCTCACGCCCGGGTGCTTGGTGATGAACTCACCGGCCGAGCCGGGGCCGAAGCCGTGCAGCACCTGGTACACGCCCTTGGGAATGCCCACCGCGTTCATCACCTCGCCCAGCAGCGTGGCGGTGGCGGGGGTTTCTTCCGAGGGCTTGACAATCACGGTGTTGCCGCAGGCCAGCGCGGGGCCGACCTTCCAGGTCATCAGCAGCAGCGGCAGGTTCCAGGGGCAGATCACGCCCAGCACGCCCAGCGGCGTGCGCACGCCGTAGCTGATGGCGGTGCCGCCATCGGGCGTGGTCATCTGGAAGCTCTCCGTCGGGACGTTCTTGATGATGTCCGCGAAGATCTTGAAATTGGCCGCGCCGCGCGGGATGTCGATGTGGCTGGCCAGCGAGCGCGGCTTGCCGGTGTCGGCCAGCTCGGCGGCCAGGAAGTCGTCGAAGCGGCGGTTGATCTCGTCGGCCACCGCGTGCAGCAGTTCGGCGCGCCGGACCACGCTCATCTTGCCCCACTCGCCCTTCAGCGCCGCGCGGCCGGCGGCCACCGCGGCGTCGACCTCGGCCTGGCCGGCCTCGTGCACCAGGCCGATCACCTCGTTGGTGGCCGGGTTGCGGTCCTCGAAGGTCTTGCCGGTGGCGACGAACTCGCCGTTGATGAAGTTCAGGAACTGTTTCATGGCAGATGTGGCGTGGATGGCGTTGTCAAAAGAAGCACGCGACGATGATGATCGTTTTCAGGTTCCGGTTCGATTCGGGTCCGGCGGACGCTCAGGTCAGGCGGCCCAGCGCCGCCAGCCCCGCAGCAGCGCAGACCTCGTCCTGCTCGGCCGAGCCACCGGACACGCCGATGCCGCCGATGCGTTCACCGTCCTCGACGACGGGCAGCCCGCCGCCGAAGAGCACCAGCCGCGGCCGGGCGTTCAGGCCCGCGCGCAGCAGCTCGTCATCGGCCAGCGCGGCACCCCATTGCGAGGTCGGAAAACCGAAGCTCGCCGCGGTGTAGGCCTTGTCGATGGCGATGTCGATCGAATGCAGGAAGGCCCCGGGCATGCGCAAGAACGCCATCAGCGTGCCCGAGGCATCGGTGACCGCGACGTTGATGCGTATGCCCAGAGCCTCCGCCTTCGCCACGGCAGCCTGAACGGCAGCCGACGCTGCCGAAGCGGTGATGCAACGGACAGGGACACTGTGTTGAGTCATGACTGCAGCCGGCGAAGAGGAGGAATCACTGGGGGCCAACGGCCCCCTTGAGTGGACACCGCGGATCCGGCTTCGCCGGTCCGCTGGTGTCGCCCCCTTTGAGGGGGAGCGCCGTCAGGCGCAACGGGGGTGGGCGACCATCCCTTCAGGTCACCACCGACAGGAAGCGCTCGTTGAGCTTGCGGTCGTGATAGAACACGCCGGCACCGACTTCGTCCCAGGTCCAGGTGATGGGCTTCATGTCGGGGTACCAGTAGTTGCCGCCGCAGAAGGTCTCCATGCGGTTGCCCGACGGATCGAAGAAGTAGATCGTCGTGCCGCGGGTGACGCCGTGGCGGGTCGGGCCGATGTCGATCGACACGCGGTTCATCGACATCAGGTCGGCCGCACGCAGCACCTGCTCCCAGGTCTCCAGCAGGAAGCTCACGTGGTGCAGCTTCGCCGGCTCGCCGTGGCGCACCATCGCGATGTCGTGCGCCTTGTGGGAGCAGGACAGCCAGGTGGCCAGGTCGGTCTTGCCATCTTCCAGCAGCACATGCTCGACCATGCCGAAGCCCAGCACCTCTTCGAACAGCTTGCGGTTGGCGTCGATGTCCGGGCCGTAGATCAGGGCGTGGTCCATGCGCACCGGGTTGATGCCGCGAATGCCCTGCTCGAAGGCCTCGGGGTTCACATAGCCGATGCCGTTGCCCACGTCGGTCTTCTCGGCATAGAGCTCGATGACGTGCTCGGTCGGCAGCTTGAAGCGCACGCGCTCGCCGGTCTCCAGCATCTCGCCGGCCGGCACGCGCTCGGTGGTCACGCCGAAATCCTTGAGCTTGCCTTCCAGTTCGTTCAGCGTGGCGTTGTTCAACACCTTGAACGCGAAGGCGTCCAGGCCGGCCGAATCGGCCTTGCGGATCACGAAGCTGTTGTGATCCCGCTCTTCGTGGCACTTGAAGTAGACGCGGCCGGACTTGTCGCGGCCGGTTTCCTTCAGGCCCATCACGTCGGTGTAGAACTTCACCGACTCGTCCAGGTCCAGCACGCGCACCACCGCGTGGCCCGGACGCAGCACACCAGTCATTGCCATCTTGGGTCTCCTTCTTTCGAGATCAGGTTGAGTGGGAGGTGGGGGCGTCGGCCGTCTCAACCCTGCGGACGACGCTCTTCTTCATCTTTCCGATCACCGTCAGGTGCACGTCGCTGGTGGGGCGCACGCGGCAGGCCAGGACCCGGCCCTTGCGCTCATCCTCTTCGCTCACATGCTCCCGGCTCATCACGCGCGCGACGTAGCTGCCGCTGGTGACCTGGACCTTGCACACGCCGCAGCCGCCGTTGCGGCAGCCCACCGGGATGCCCTTGCGGCCGAGGGCCTCCATGCCCTCCAGCAGCGAGCGCGTCTCGGCGCAGCGGTAGGTCTCGCCGGTGTCTTCGATCAGGATGTCGTATCGAACCACTTACCTGTCTCCTGTCGGGCGCTTCGCTGTACGGGGCAGGTGCCCGGTGCAGCAGGCTCGCCCTGTCTGTGTCCAAGATGATGGAACCGTGACTCGATACTGTCCAATACCATATATTCCAAAATCGATACCTTCTTGGTATTGAGTTGATCGTTCATAAGCCCGCCCCGGAGCCCCGCCATGGACCTGCGTGAGATGCGCTACTTCCTCGCCCTGGCCGAGGAGAAGAACTTCGGCCGCGCGGCGGATCGGCTGCACATCGCGCAGCCGCCGCTGTCGCGCCAGATCAAGGCGCTGGAGGACGAGCTGGGCGCGCAGCTGTTCATCCGTACGCCCAAGGGCGTGGAGCTGACCGAGGCCGGCCAGACCCTGCTCGACGAGGTTCCGAACCTGCTGGCCCTGGCGCAGCGCGCCCGGGAGCGCACCCGCCGCGCCGGCCAGGGCCTCACCGGCCAGCTGGACGTGGGCCTGTTCGGCTCCGGCGTGCTGGACGTGATCCCGCGCATGCTGGCGCGCTTCCACGCCGAGCGGCCGGAGGTGAAGATCCGGCTCTACAACCTCACCAAGGCCGAGCAGCTGCAGGCCCTGCACGAGCGGCGCCTGTCGGTGGGCTTCAACCGCCTGGTTCCCGAGGAAGAGGGGCTGGTGATCGAGCCCATCCTGCGCGAGCCGCTGGTGGTGGCGATGCCCGAGCGCCATCCGCTGTCGGTGCGGCCGAGCATCCCGCTGGCCGAACTGGACGGCCTGCCGATGATCCTGTACCCCAACATCCCGATGCGCGGCCTGGCGCAGGAGATCGTCGAGGCCTTCCGCGCCGAGGACGTCTCGCTGCGCATCGAGCAGGAGGTGGAGGACGTGCTGACCGCCGTGGCGCTGGTGGCCAGCGGCTTCGGCCTGGCGATCACCACCCAGTCGGCCACGAGCCTGCGGCTGCCGGGGGTGGCGTTCCGCCCGCTGGCCAGCCGGCACCTGCGCAGCGTCGAGCTGAGCTGCCTGTATCGGCGCGGCGATGCCTCGCCGGTGCTGGCCGCCTTCCTCGAAGTGGTGCATGACTTTGCGCGCAACCCGTCGTCGAAGGGCGTCAGATCCGCTTGAACAGCGGGCTGCGCAGCTGCTGGGCGGTATCCGCGGCCGAGATGAACTTCTCGGTGTAGATGTCGCGTTCGAACAGGCGGCCCTGCATCAGCGTCGTGATGCAGGCGTCGATCATCACCGGCGGGCCACAGAGGTAGGCCTTGCGGCCGCGGAAGTCGTTGTCGAAGTGCGCCTTGGCGGCGTCGTGCACGTAGCCCCGGAAGCCCGTCCAGCCCGAATCGGCCGGCTCGTCCGACAGCGCCGGCACGTAGGTGAAGTGCGCATGCTCGGCCGCGAGCTTCACGAACAGGTCGTGGTCGTAGAGCTCGGGGCGGTTGCGCGCGCCGTAGACCAGCGTGATCGGCAGTGTCGAGCCCTCGGCCAGCAGGTCGAGGATCATCGACTTCGGGCTCGACAGCCCGGAGCCGCCGGCCAGGAACAGCGAGTGCATGCCGGCCGACTTGCGCACGAAGAAGCGGCCGTAGGGGCCGGCCAGCTTCACGCGGTCACCGGCCTTCAACTGCTCGTGGATCCAGGTCGTGGCCGCGCCGCCGGGCACCAAGCGGATGTTGAGCTCGACCTCGCCCGGCTGTTGCGGCGCGTTGGCCAGCGAGAAGGCGCGTGAGCCGCGGCCGTCCGGCAGCTCCAGGTTGACGTACTGGCCAGCCTGGAAGTCCATCGGCTCGTCCAGCGTGATCCACACGCCCTTGATGGTGGGCGTGAGCGACTCGATGCGGCTGACCGTGCCGGGGAAGTCGCGCACCGGCAGGTTGCGGGCGTCGACGTCCTGCTCGATCTCGGCCTCGATCACCACGTCCGACTGCAGCGTGGCGCAGCAGGCCAGGCACTTCCCCTCGTCGCGCTCGTAGTCCATCAGCGCGAAGTTGGAGGCCTCGCCGTGGTCCACCTCGCCGTCGACGACGTTCACCTTGCAGGTGGCGCACAGGCCGTGGCAGCAGGCGTGCGGCAGGTAGATGCCGGCGCGCAGCGCGACATCGAGGATGGTCTGGCCCTCCTCGACCTCCAGCGTCTGGCCGAGGGGTTCGATGGTCAGCGAATAGGACATGGCGGGTGGTGCACTGCAGAACGGGTGCCGGGCACGAAAAAAGGGTTCATCCAGCAGACGCCGTGGTCCGGCTTTGCCGGTCCACTGGCGTCGCCCCCAGGAGGGGGCTGAGCGGCGTCAGCCGCTGCGGGGGTGGGCCTGCCTCAGCTGCAGGAGCCCTTGAAGCCCGTCAGGCCGGGCGTGCGGAAGCGGATCACGTCCTTGTGGCCCAGGCCGTTCTCGGCGAGGCTCTTGTCGGGATCGGGCGTCCAGGGCTGTCCGGACTTGAACCACTCGGTACGGTCCCAGTCGATCTGGGCGAACTCGGGGTGGGCGCCGAAGATGCCCGGGAAGGCCCCGCGGCACATGTCGCCGAACTTCAGCGTGGGCGGGAACGGCACCGCGAAGGGTGCGCAGAACATCAGGTGGTCCTCCCAGCCGACATAGAGCAGCGGGGCGGGGAACTTGTCGACGGTGTCCTTGGGGGCAAATTCGTACTTGCCGATGGCGGTGACGGCCATGGGGGGTCTCCGTGGATTCGACGGCGGCCGGGCCGGGATCGGTCCGGCCGCCCAGGGTGGGCAGAGGGGCGGCAGGCGGCGCGGCTCAGTTGCCGGTGGCCATCTGCTTCCAGGCGTTGAAGTTCTTCTCGTCCTGCGAGCCGACGTAGTCGAGGTTGTCGCGGCCGAACTCCATGCGGTACCACTTCAGCACTTCCATCAGCGGGTTGAAGTCGGGCGCCGCCGGGTTGGCCTCGGGCGTGAAGCAGTTGCCCTGGTAGATCTGGTGCACCGGCAGCCAGCTCTGCACGTACTTCTCTGGCTCGTGGTCGAAGATCGACTTGCAGCCGTCCGAGCAGAAGTGGTACTTCATGCCGTGGTAGCTGCTCTCCCGGTAGGCGATCTTGGTGGGATCGTCCGGCTCGGTGAAGAACATCGGGATCTGGCAGGTCTGGCAGAGCATCGGCAGCGTCGTGTTGTAGAACCGACGGCCTTCCGCAGCCTCCTTGGCCCAGTGCTCGTAGCGCGGGCGGTAGTACTTGTCGAAGGTGTCGGGGTACTTGGCCGACAGCCACTCCATGTCCTTCTCGCTGGGCGCCCAGGTGTGGAAGGGCGCGGCCGCGCCGTAGTTGTAGAACACCGCCCAGGCCTGGTGCGACAGGTGGTCCTTGTCCTTGCAGGCCTGCTCCCAGCCCTTGGGCACCTTGATGCCGTAGCGCGCCAGATCGGCGAACAGCGCACCGCCGTTCTGCTCGGCGTAGATCTCCCAGGCCTCCTTCCAGCTCATGACCTTCTTCGGGAGCATGTAGTCCATCATCATCGCGACCAGCGTCAGCACGCGGTAGCCGCGCCAGAACCACTTGTCGAGCCAGGCCTGCACGATGGGCAGGTTGTCCGGGTCCTGCTCGAGGATGAACTTGATGATCTCCAGGCCCAGCGTCATGTGACGCGACTCGTCGGACTGCGCCGAGAAGCCGAAGGCCATCGCGCCCATGTCGCCGTTGTAGGCCGCGCCCGAGATGAAGGGCACGAACAGCAGGTTGGTCAGCACGTACTCGAACGCGAAGCCGATCGCGATCATGAACTCGAACGGGCCGGCGGTGACCGCGTCGTCGAAGAACGACTTCGGCACCGACAGGTACCAGACCCGGTCGTGCTGGTGGCGCCAGTTCTGGAAGCCGTTGTAGAACTTGTTGTAGTTGGACAGGCTGTGGATCTGCGTCTGCGAGTGGCGGATCTCGTCCAGGCTCTGCATCAGGCAGGCCACGCGCGGGCCGGCACCCGGGAAGGCGCGGCCGACGTGGGCGAAGCCGCGGTGCGCCATGTACTCCAGCGGCGACACGCCCGTCAGGAAGAGCTTGAGCGCGTTGATGTAGCGCGCGTCGGTCAGCCCGAGGTGGCCGTTGTTCTGGTTGAATGCGTCGATGATCGCGTAGAGCTTCTTCTCCTTCTCCGCCTGGTACTTCCAGTAGGCGTCCATCGTCATGCGGAAGGGATCCTCGAACTTGTCCCAGTCGTGGATCTTGATGCCTTCGTACTCGACGTAGGGGTAGACGTCCTGCACCGCCTGGTAGGTCGGCGTCCAGGCCAGGTCGCGGGTCATCAGGCTGTAGCGCTCCTTGAGGCCCAGCTTCTTGTTGACTTTCATGTCCATGGTGTGTCTCCTGGGGTGATCCCGGTTCGCTCAGTTCTTCCACGACAACGAGAACTCGTCGTCGGTCTCGTCGATGTGGCCGGTCAG